>JALYLT010000110.1 GCA_030774095.1 Chloroflexota bacterium | reverse complement strand
TGACCCTCACCCTCATTCGCTCGCCCTCGGTCACACGGATGATCGGCCCCGGGACCTGGTCGTTGTATGCGATGGCGTTCACCGTGCGGCCGGGAACGACCTCCCACTTGGTCACGCCGCAGGTCAGCTCGAACTCACGAACGCCGTCAACTACCTTCGACGGCAGCTCCCGCAGGCCGACTCCCTGAGTCTTCGCTGGGAAAGCCGCGGTCGTCGCTTGATGGAGCGCATCGTGATCGCTCGCACTCGCCGATGGCGACGGGCTTGCAACTGCGTGCAGGGAGTGATCGGCGGTTGGCGCCGGGGTTGATGTCGGCGCCGTAGCGGCCGCGAGGGCCGAAATCTTTCCGGTCGCACCAAGGGCACCGACGCTGAGGGCAGCGAGGCTGGCGGTCCCGACCACTCCCAGGAGTGCGCGGCGCGCAATCGTCCCGACCGGATCTGAGGATTCAGGCGGCGTTGCGACCTGCGGCGTGTTCTTGGTGCTCATCACAGCGACGCTAGGGTCGGAGAGGATGCCGGGACCACG
The DNA here is from genome assembly GCA_030774095.1 of Chloroflexota bacterium. Lineage (GTDB taxonomy): Bacteria > Chloroflexota > Limnocylindria > P2-11E > P2-11E > CF-39. Next base: position 6,802 of record JALYLT010000110.1, on the reverse strand, counting down.
GCCGTAAGTCCCGGCGACGTAGGCCGAACGACCCTGTCGGGTGTCCCAACCTGTGGAGGGCCGCTGATATGCGATCGCTGCGAGCGAGCCCGCGCCAGCGGCCCCACTTTAGTCCGCCGCGGCGATGAAGTTCCGCACCATTCCGAGGACCATGACCAGCCAGAAGACGGCCATCGCCAGCCAGGCCCAGCCTCGCGTGCGCAAGTCGAGCGCCTCACGCCAACTCGCGAGGCCCTTCTTGCCGCGGTCGAGGAAGGGGATCGCGACCAGCGCCACAGTCATCACCGCCATTCCAAACACGGTGCCCCAGATATCGGGCTCGATCCCGAGGTCCTGACCGAAGAGCACGTTCATCCCGTGCGTCCATGAGATCGGGTATGTCGGCTTGAACCCATTGCCGCCAGGCCCGTGTGCGGAGCCATAGAGCGGCGAGGTCGGCAACAACTGCGGCGCCGTGCCGGGGTCGCGGTAAACGAAGATCGCCACCAGGAGGAGGGCGCCAACGACCGCGCCACCGTAGATAAGCCACTCGCGGATATGGCTGCTGAAGGGGACGGTCTTGCCGCTCGGCTTGATCCAGAACGGTAGCGAGATTCCCTTCACCTTCACGAGGTAGTAGTGGAGCGTGACCAACAGGATCGCGATCATCGGCACGACCGAGATGTGCACCGCGTAGATCTGCCCGAGCTTCTCCGACGCCTGCGCGATGTCCTTGAGCTGTGCGAAGGTGTAGTTCATCGCCGCAGCGAGACCGAGCGCCTGGAAGAACTCGGAGATGTGCCAGGGCACGGCGAATCCGACCTCGTCCCAGTGCAGGCTTTCGCCGGTGAGGAATGCGACCAGCACGCATCCGGCCAGGAGCACGCCGCCCAGCCACAGTCCCTGCTTCCCGAACCGATAGCCTCCGGTGACGAAGACGCGGACCATATGGACCATGACCAGCCCGAAGATCACGTAGGCCGCCCAGAAGTGGAAGTTGATGACTACCGACCAGATCGGCGCCTTCATGAGTGTGCTGGTGATGTCGTACGCCTTTCCCGCGTCAGGCGTGTAGACGAACGTCAGAAGGATGCCGGTGAAGACCTCGAGAACCAACGTGATTGCGAGCACCCCGCCGAGCGTGTACCAAAAGTTGTTCGTCTCTACCGGGATCAGGTATTCGCGGATCAGCTGGCGCAGCGCCAACTGGTCTTCGATGATCTGCCCCAGGCCGCGGCGCTGGGGTACCGCTGGCGCGTCGGTGGCGACGGCATCCTTGGTGATCGCCATGTTCGGCTCCTCCTCGTCAACCCGCCCGAAGCCGAGCGGATTCAGCTGACGAGGCCAATCGTGAACTCGCCAGGGTCGAATCCAAGTGCCGATAGCACGGTGCGGACAGTGCCAAACGGCCCTAGAGGTGGGCGTCTGCGCGGGGCCCGATCAGGTCATGGTCGGCTAGCGTCAGCGGCGCCACGAAGTCGGGGTGCGGTTCTCGGCGGGCTTTCGGCTTCGGGAGCCCGATGTAGCCGACGAAACAGCCGCGCCACACGCTCGGGGAAACTAGGTGCACCTTTCGGCCGCTACAACCTCGGCCGATGCTTCGCGACGTAGGCGGCGGCCCCTGCCCGGCGGGACAGACCCAGCTTGTCGAGGATTCGGCTGACGTAGTTCTTCACCGTCTTCTCAGAGAGGAACAGCTTCTCCCCGATCTCACGGTTGGTGTGACCTTCGGCCAGACCCTCCAGGACCTTGCGCTCCTGCTCCGTCAGCGAGGCAAGGGCAGGATCGTCATTGCGGCTTTGTCGCACACGCTCAAGGACCTTCCCGGTCACGCTCGGATCCAGGAGTGAGCGGCCGGCTGCGACGTTCGTGATCGCGTCGATCACGGCCTGGCCGCGGGTCTGCTTGAGCAGGTAGCCCGACGCGCCGGCGATGATCGAGGCGAAGAGCGCTTCTTCGTCCGCGTACGAAGTCAGCATGATCACTTTGGTCTCGGGCCGCGCTTCTAGGATGGCCCGGCAGGCCTCAACGCCCGAGCCATCTGGCAGGCGCACATCCATGATCACCACATCGGGCTCCGCTTTAGCCGCCGCTTCTACCGCCTCGGCAACGGTCCCGGCCTCGCCAACGACGCTCATGCCCTCCTGTCGACCGATGAGTCCGCGGAGACCCTCACGCACTACTTCATGATCGTCGCAGATCAACACTCGTGTGCTCACGCTTTCACCTCCGCAGGGCTCGGGACGCGCATCTGTAGTCGCGTTCCGGATCCGGGCTTCGATCTCACATCCAAACGGGCTCCGATATCAAAGGCCCGCTGACGCATGTTGCGCAGGCCGAGTCCACCCACCTTCTCCGTGGTGTCGAAGCCGACTCCGTCGTCGACCACCTCGAGCAGCACGTTCGCCTGGTCACGCGCCACGCTCAGCCGAACGTGGCGAGCGCGCGCGTGTCGCGCCACGTTGCCCAAGGCATCGGCCGCGACGTAGAAGACCGCCTCTCGTTCGGCGCGATCGAGCGCGGCCTCGGCGTCGACATCGACGATGACATCGACCGCGAGTAGTGCGTTGGTTCCGATCTGCTGCGCCAGCGTGGGCAGCGACTCGCGCAGTGGCCGATCGGAGCCGCGGACCGGCCGCAGACCGAGCACGTAGCTGCGCAGGTCGGCGATCGCCGCATTGAGGCGGTCCACCGCGCGACCCAGTTGCACGCGCGCGTCTTTAGGTGCGGTGTCGACCTGGGCGGACGCGTCCTCGATGAGCAGACCCAGGCCATAGAGCGACTGGATGGCGCCGTCATGCAGATCCATGCCGATGCGGTGACGCTCCTCGAGTGCAGCGATCTGACTGGTCTGCGCGTAGAGGCGTGCGTTCTCGATCGCGATCGCGGCCTGGGCCGCGAGCGCGAGGAGCGCTTCCTCGTCCTCAGCGGTGAAGTCCGCGCCACCGTGCTTCTCCGTGAGATAGAGATTGCCCACCGATTCGCCGCGCCAGCGGATCGGTACGCCGAGGAAAGTGTGCATTGGCGGATGGTCCTTTGGGAAGCCGACGGATGCGGGATGGTCCTTGATGTCGTGGAGGCGGATCGGTCGCGCGGCTTGCGGCAGAAGTCCCAGGATGCCGTGCCCCACCGGGAGGTGGCCGATGCGCGCGCGCTCCTCATCGTCGATGCCCGAGGTATAGAAGCGCGTGACCACACCCTCCTCGTCGAAGGTCCCGAGCGCTGCATATTTCGCGTCGCCCACGATCCGGGCGAGGTCAGCGATCTTGTGCAGCAGCGTCTCGAGCTCGAGCTCGGCACTGAGGGCTAGGCCGGCGGTGTTGAGCGCTTGCAGGCGGCGGCTCTGAGCGACTTCTCGGCCGTGGAGTTCGCCCAGGCGCGCGAGGATTGCGACCGAGAAGGCGAGCACGCCGGCCGCGCCGATCGCGAGCAGCGCCAGATGACGCATACCGGAGGGCATGACCGGCTCGAGCAGCCAATAGTCAAGCGCGACCAGCGCGGCCAGCAGAAGGACCGGGAGGACCAGCGCCGCGGCGATCAGCCGCGTTGGATACACGCGGCGACCGCTCCACTGAGCGAACTTCATGGGCTCGATTATTCCGTAGCTCGTTGCATCAGCGTCGGGTGGACCAGCTCCACGAGGAGTGGCACGTGTCGCCCATCGGCGCTGCGGCTGTCCCTGGCGATCGCGATCGGGATCATCCGAGGCGTTTCGAGCAGCAGGCGCCGGAAGTCTGGGGTGACACTGTCCCGGTCGTAGAGCGCGATGTCCACCTCATCGTGCAGCGGGCAGCGGTACCGCCCCTCGAGCAGAGCGCAGAGCACCTGCGGCCCCGCGCATCGCCGCGTGCGCATGCCGAGCGCTTCGCAGTGCTTGGCCCAGTCCGAGCGCACACCTGCGTCCGAGCTGACGACGAGTACGGTTCGAAGACGAGAGGGGCGGTTCAGACCGCCCCTCTCGATAAAGGAGATGGTTGTCACTTCAGACCGCCGCCGGCTGCGGCGTGGAGCCGTTCCGCTGCGGTGTCCGGTCTTCGGTGGCACGCCACGGAGTCCCGAGGATCGGCATCAGGAACCGGTCAAGACCGATGTACCCAGCCGTCTTCCAGGCCAGGACGAGCAGGAAGCCCAGCAGGAGCATGACCGGGTTGGTGCTGGCGCTGCCGGCGAGCATGAAGTTCAGGTTCATGAACGCGCCGCTCACTGCCGCGACGCCGACGAACGCGCCAAGGATGAGTCCAAGGCCGACCGCGCTCTCACCGAACGCGATCACCTTGCCCATGACTCCCTGAGCCTGGCTGTCGATCAGGAACTGGATGAAGCCGCGGTACCAGTCGTAGGTGATGACCGGCTTGGCCGGTGCGACGGGGATCGCCGCGATCCGGTTCCAGAAGGCCAGGATCCCTGCGCCGTCGTAGATGTAGTTCGTGGTCGCGCCCACATCCTGGACCTTGTGCCACCCGGCCTCGAGCCAGGCGTAGCCAACGTAGATGCGCACGAGCAGCCAGACCGGTGCCATCCGAGTGTCCGAGAACAGAAAACGCGCAAGTGGCGGGTCAGCGATGACTCGTGAGTGCGTGAGGAGCTTTGCCACGACGCACCTCCTTTTCGACCCACAGATTCGCGCTCGCGCGAGGGCGGACCTAGGGCCCTTCGGCCCGTTCCGGTCGGGACTCGGGTCCCCAAGGGTCCGTGCCGCAAGGTACGAGGGCCTTTTGGCGCGGCCGGAGTGACCTTCGGCCCTACCAGCAGGAGTACGCCGCGACGAGGATGCGGGGATGAACCTCGGGCCGCTGCTCATCACGGTCATCGCGCTGGCCGTTGCCCTGGCGATTTTCGCGGGAGGTTGGGCCGCGCGCCTGCTCATGCATGCGGCGGAGCCGCGTGAGCGCTCGAGCGAGGAAGGCGGCGATGAGCCTTGACATCGTCAGCGCTCTGTTCGCGAGCTTCCTCTCACTCGCCATCGTCCTGGCGATTACCGCGCTGATCCGAGGCGCGACGCAGATCGTGCGCGGATGGGATGCCCTCGCCGATGGTCGGAGGTAACGAGTGTTCGGGATCAAGGTCCAGCGCGACCGGGACCGCCGGTTCGTCGATAGGGCTCGCCTGAGCTGCCCGCTGCGCGGCGGTGATCTCGAGATCGAGCATTGCTACGCGTGCGGTCGCCTCGTACGCCTGGTGGATAGCGACCGGCCAGCGGTCGTCTGCACGGTGCGGGGCTCCTCATCGGACTGGGCGTCCAATATCTCACACGACGATGATCGACCTACGTGGTCTGCAGTGCGCGCCGCGACCTCGTTCGTCCGGCTGAATCCCCTGTAGCCCAACAAGCGGACAGATAAGGAGGGGCATGGATATGTCACGGATCGAGCTCGTCCACGAGGGCGGAACGCGATTCCGCGCCGACATCCGGGGCCACCGGGTGATCTTCGACCAGCCGCCCGAAAGCGGAGGCGAGGACCGCGGGCCGACCCCGACGGAGATGTTCGTCGCGAGCCTCGCGGGGTGCGTCGGCTACCACGCCGAACGTTTCCTCGAGCGGCATGGAAAATCGACCGACGGGCTGGGCGTCCACGCCACCTTCGTGATGGGCGAGCGGCCCGCGCGGGTCGTCTCGGTCGACCTCGCGGTCGTGGTACCGCCGGGTCTCGAGGACGCGCTCCGTGCCCCATTGCTCGCCGTCGTCGAGCACTGCACGGTGAGCACCTCGATCCGGCTCGGGCCTGCGGTCCGCATCTCCGTCGCGTCCGGCAACGCGCAGGCTGCCACACCTGTCGCGTAAGCTCGCCCGAAAGGTCGCCGCAGTGCTGAAGCACGTCAAGCGCACCAAGGTCGACGACGACGTGCGCCAACCAGAATCAAGCGACGAGCTCGACCGCGACCGCATGGCACTGCCGAATCCGCTCGACCCTTCACACAAAACCGCCTTTGGTCACCCGCCCTTCGCGATTGTCAGTCGCCTTTTGCGATCGGCGTAGAAAACGAGCGACGGCCGGAGCGGACCGTCGTCACTGATGCGAATCGGTGGGCAGAGAGGGAATCGGACTCCCACCCCAGAGGCGGCTGATCTACAGTTCCGCGCCCGTGAGCGCGGCAGACGATCAGAGTGTCGGCCCAATCTCGCGATTCTGAGTCAGAAAGTCAAAGTAGTCAGACGCGCAACGGAGTCAACAAGAGCAGATGGGCTGACCCCTCACGCTTCGTTCCGGGTTCTTGATCATGGAGAACAGCCTCTTCGCCAGTCTCAGCCGGCCTCGGCGAAGAAGTTCCGAACCGTCCCCACGATCAGTACGAGCCAGAAGATCGCCATCGCGAGCCACGCCCAGCCGCGCGGGGTCGCGGAGCTCGTGCTGCTGCTCTGGCTCGTGATCGTCGGGGTCCGGCGTTAGCTTGGACGCGCAGCGACTCGCCGGTGCTGCCTAAGGAATCCGTATCAGCTACCTCGTCACGAGGAGACCAGTCGAACCGGCAGCCCGAGTTCGCCGCCGTTTGAAACAAGGATTCTCACGAGAGAAAACTGCGTGAGTTCCCCCTGATCGAACGCAAGAAGTTACGAAACCGCTGCTCTACCAACTGACCTACGTCGGCAAGGAATGCCGCAGAGCAAGTTTACGTTCTCAAAGGGCGGCGAGGAACAGGCACACATTAAAAGGAGTCAGTGGGCATGGCGGACTGGAACAACAACATCATCGAAGAATTCCACGCGCAGGCCGGCAAAGGCGTCGGTCACTTCGGCGACAAGCTCCTGCTGCTTACGACACGCGGGGCCAAGAGTGGCGAGGTCAGGACGACGCCGCTCGTGTACCACCGCGACGGTGACCGT
>JALYLT010000109.1 GCA_030774095.1 Chloroflexota bacterium | reverse complement strand
GCGGAGATGAAGGAGGTCGCGAAGCGCCGGGCGGGCTCCGGTTACGCGATCGACCGCCGCCGCGACACTAGCGTCGTTTCGCCCACGCCGTGAGGATCGAGCGCAGCGAAAGGAACATCACGATCGCGACGAGCTGACCCATGAAGATCGTGCGATTGAGGTCGAGTGCGGGACGCCAGGTGGCATCGCCGTCCTTGATGACCCACGCGCCGACAGGTCGAGCGGAGAGCCCGAAGCCGCTGCCGCCGTTGCCGAGCGTGTCGCCGCCGCCGCCGCCCCCGCCCGCCACATGTGCGGCCGGGATGATCGTGACGCCGTCCGCTTGATAGGGCTCGCCGTACACACGTCGCACCGTGATCGCATCGCGCATCTGGTTGACCGTGTCGAGCGCGTTCATCGTCTGACCTCCCACGCTGTCGTCGGTCCGACGATAGCGCTACACCGTGAGCTCGAGACCTTCCCGCGCAACGACGACCTCGAGGCCGGGACGGCGTTCGCTCGCAGCGCGCTGCGCATCACGGCCGATGCGATCGAGCGCATCGTCGCTGCGGTCGGGGTCGTGGTGATACAGCACGAGCCGTCCAACGCCCGCCTTCACCGCGATGTCGACGGCCGCGTCGACGGTCGAGTGGCCCCAGGTCGCCTTGAAGTCGCTTGGGAGGAACTGGGCGTCGTGGATGAGCGTGTTCGCGTGGGCCGAAAGCGGGATCACCGGGTTGGGCTTCCCCGAGAACGCGTCCTCGGTGTCGGTCGCGTACACCAACGAGCGACCGTCGGCCTCGATGCGGTAGGCGAGCGCGGGCGCCGGATGGAAGATCGTCGCGGCGCGCACGCGGAACGACCCGACGCGCTCATCCGATCCGTCGGTCATCTCGTCGATCGTCAGCTGGACCGGTAGGTCGTCGATGTCCACCGGAAAGAACGGGTCGTCCATGCCCAGGCCGAGGAGATCCTTCATCGTCCGCGACTGCTTCGGTCCGATGATGCGCATGCGGCTCTTCGCATCGTACGCGGGACGGAAGAACGGGATGCCCTGGATATGGTCCCAGTGGAGATGCGAGAGGAGGAGGTCGACCTCGAACGGGGTGTTGCTGCCGCCGTTCATCATCGCGATCCCGAGCTCGCGCAGGCCGGTGCCGGCGTCGAGGACAAGGAGCGCGCCGCTCGAGTCGCGCACCTCGACACAGGCGGTGTTGCCGCCGTAGCGCACGGTGTTCGGTCCCGGCGTCGGGATCGAGCCGCGGGTCCCCCAGAAGCGGATCTTCATGACGACGCCGCTTTCACAGCCGCCTGGTCACGCTCCGAGAGTCCTGCCGCCTCCTGGATGGTTCCCATGCCCTCGTCACCCGGCTTCGGCCAGGTATGTTTCAGCGCCGCGAGCGCGGCCTCGAGGTGCGGCCGCGCAGCGTGCACCGCGGCCATGACCTTCGGATCGAGATGGTCGCCGGCCATGCTGTCCATGATCTCGAGCGTCTTGTCGAGTGGATACGCCGGCTTGTAGTAGCGCGGCGACGTGAGCGCGTCGAAGACGTCCGCCGCCGCGATGATGCGCGCTCCGAGCAGGATCGACTCCGCCGCAAGCCCTTTCGGATACCCTTTGCCATCCATTCGCTCGTGGTGCTGCGACGCGATCACCGGCACCTCGCGCATGTCGCGCGGGAACTCCAGGTGTGCGAGGAACTCGCCCGTCTTCTCGGCGTGCGCCTTCATGTACGCGAACTCCGCGTCGTCGAGCTTCCCCGGCTTCTGCAGGAACTTGTCGCGTACCGCGATCTTCCCGTAGTCGTGGAGCAGCGCGGCGGCCCGGAGCTTCTCGAGATCCTTCGCCTTCAGGTCCATCGCGCGCCCGATGACGTCCGCGTACCGCGTGACCCGCTGGCTGTGTCCGGCGGTCTGCTGGTCGCGCGCGTCGACGGTCATCGCGAGCGTCTCGATGAGTGTCTGCCACAGCTGCTTCTGCTCGGCCACGAGCTGCGCGTTCTCGACCGCGACCGCGGCGGACGCCGCGAGCGACGCGAGGGTGTCCTCGTCGGCGTCGGTGAAGGGGCCGCCGCCGTTCTTATTCACCGCCTGGAACACGCCGATGACGCGGCCCTCCTGACCGGTCATCGGATAGGTCAGGAGGCTCTTCGTCTGGTAGCCGGTCTGCTGGTCGGGCTCCGGATTGAAGCGCGGGTCCGAGTACGCGTCCGGGATGTTGATGGCCTCGCCGCTCTCCGCGACTGTGCCGGCGATCCCGGTGCCGAGCGGGATGCGGATCTCGGCGGTGTCGAGCGCGATGCGCGACCACAGCTCGCCCCGGTCGGGATCGACGATGAAGATCGTCGCCCGGTCCGCGGCCAGCAGCTCTCGCGTGGCCTCGGCCATCAGATGCAACAGCGAGTCGAGGTCGGTCACTGACATGAGGCGACGGGTCACGTCGAGGATGACCTCGAGCCGGTGACCGGCGTTCCGCCGGCGCTCCCCGGCCCGGCGCTCCGCCGGCCCGTCGCTCATTCCGCGGAAGTGATCCGCTCGGCGACCGGCGCGATCGTCTCCGCGATCTGCTCGAGGAGCATCTGGTCGCGGCGCTCGAAGGTCCCGTTGCGCTTGTTGAGCACCTGGATGATGGCCACGGGCTTTCCCTGGCTCCCCCACACCGGGACCACGAGCACGTTGAGCGTGCGGAACCCGGTGCGCATATCGACCTTGCGGTCGAAGCGCGAATCGGCGTAGGCGTCAGGGACGTTGATCGTCTCGCCGGTCAGGGCGGACTGCCCCGCGAGACCTTGACCGAGCGGCAGGCGGATCTCCGTCGAGGTCCGCTGCGCGACGCGGGCCCAGAGCTCCTTCTTCTGCTGGTCGACGACGTAGAAGGTGCAACGCTCGGCGTCGACCGCCTGCGAGCACAGCTCGACGAGGCCGCGGAGGTACGACTCGCGGTCACGCTGCACCGACAGATGGCCGAGCTTCACGAGGATGAGGGCGACCTTGTCATCGAGCATGTCGATCAATGGAATCCGGCTACCGCCGCCGCGCCGATCCTGATCTTCGGCGCGGGTGCGGCGTTGGGGTTCGTGAGCGCGCCGATGCGGTCGATCTGGTAGCAGGCCACCGGCTGCGCGCGGCCCTTCACCAGGATCGCGCCGAGATCGACGTAGTCGACGTCGGTCCCCAGCTCGCTCAGCGTCTCGGCGCTGCACGCGACCTGGTCGCGGCGCGCGATGTCGGCTGACGTGAGGCGCGACGCGACGTTGGCCGTGTCGCCGATCACGGTGTACTCCATGCGGCCCATCGCGCCGAGGAAGCCGGCGACGACATGCCCGGTGTTGATGCCGAAGCCGAACGAGACGTCGGGCCCGCCTTTCGCGCGCTCGGTCTGGATCCACTTCTGCATCTCGAGCGCGCACTCGACCGCCTTCCGCGCCTCGTCAGCGACCTCGATCGGCGCACCCCAGATGACCATGATGTTGTCGCCGTTGTACTTGTTCACGGTGCCTTCGTAGCGGTTCACGATATTCACCATACCGTCGAAGTAGCGGTTGAGGTGACCGAGGAGGATGGCGGGTGTCATGCCCTCCGAGATCGTCGTGAACCCGCGGATGTCGCCGAAGAGGACGGTCACACGCCGGTCCTCGCCGCCGAGCGCGAGCTGGCCGGTCTCCTCGCGGTCCATGATCGTGCGCGCGACCGCGGGTGTGACGAAGCGTCCGAAGGTGCTCTGCGTGCGCGACACCGCCCGCTGCTCCTCGAAGAGCAGATAGCCAAGCCCGATCACCCACCAGAACGCCGACGGTATGACGTAGCCGATGGACGGGACCTCCACAGGTCCGCTCCCGACGACGCCCTGCGTCTGAAGGGAGAACAGCACGTACGCGCCGGCGATGTATGCGACGAGAACGCCGAGCGACGCGAGGAAGCCCCACAGGCGCCAGCGCACGACCAGGAGCATGCCGACCAGGGTGAGGATCAGGAGCTGCGCGAGCGTGGTGAAGAAGCCCTGCTTCAGCACGGGGTAGCGGTTGGTGAAGATCGACTGCGCGGTGTTGGCCCAGATCTCGACGCCGAACATCTTGCGTCCCACGCTGTTAGGGACCGGGTAATCGTCCGGGATCGCCGAGACGGAATGGAAACCGACGAACACGGTGCGGCCCAGGATCAGCTCGCGCGGCACGGCGCCGGCGATCACGTCCTTCATCGAAACGACGCAGAACTCCCCGGAGATCTTGCAGAAGCCGAACTGCTGTTGCTCGAACGTCGAGGTCGCCGGCGCAGACGCGTAGTAGACGGCCATCCCGCCGCGCTGATTGAGCGGCAGCACGCGTTCGCCGAGCGGCGCAGGAACGACGAGCCGATCACCCGAGAGGGTCGCCTTCGTGAGATCGGCGCGCAGCTGGCGCGCGCTGGCGAGGAGCGGCAACGCGTAGTACGTCGTGCCGTCAGGCCCCTCGATGCGCATCTGCGCGTCGCGAACATGTCCATCCGGATCGGCGGTGACGTTGACCGATCCGAGCCCGGCGGCCGCCGCGCTGAGCTGCGTGATGGGAAGCTGGACCACCGCGAACTTCGTCGAGTGATCGGTGAGGATGCCGTCGCCGGCGCCCTGCATCGCGAGGATCACGTTGCCCGCATCCTTGATCGCGGCGGCAAGGAGCGCGTCGTCCTCAGGGCTCGGGGAGCGGTCGTAGAAGCTGACGTCCATCGCGATGACCGTCGGGTTCTGCGCCTTCAGCGCCGTGATGAGGTCGGCGTAGGCACGGCGCGGCAGCGGATAGACGTCGTACTTGCTGATGGTGAGGTCGTCGACAGCGACGATGGTGATCTGGTTCTTCACCTGGGCGGGCGAGATGGCGATGGCTCTGTCGTAGATCGCCGATTGGAGCGTTGTGTCGAAGAGCTGGGTCAGAAGCGCGAAGGCGCCGAAGAGCACCGCGAGCGCCGCGAGTCCGGCGACGACCGCGCGCTGACGCCTCTGGCGCTTCGAAAACACCCTTCCCGCCCCTCTCCTGCCCGCCGCGGCCGGGTCGCGGTCAGATTATGGGGTGGCGGGCGCGTGCGAGCACGCTCTCCAGTACTCGGATCGACCGTGCGTAATCGGACAGAGAGAGGCGTTCGGTGGGCGTGTGGTCGTACCGGGAGTCGCCTGGGCCGTACGCGACCATCGGGCAGCCCCAAGCGGGCGCGAGGACGTTCATGTCGCTGGTGCCACTCTTCACCTTGAAGGTCACTTTGCCGCCGGCGTCGGCGATCGCGCCGACGAAGGCGCGTGCGAGCGGTGTGGTGCGCGCGGTCCGCGCCGGCTCCTCGGCCCCGATGCGCTCGATGTCGACGGCTGCCTCGCCCACGTGCTCCATCGCGAGCGCGCGGATCTCCTGTTCGAGCTCGGCGGTCGTGATACCCGGCGGGATGCGATAGCCGACGCGCAGCTCCGCTCGCTCGACGAGGCCGTCACTCGACCCTCCGCTCATCCCCTCGAGACGGCAGTCGAGCCTCGCGAACCCGTCGGTCCCTCCGGTGCGCCGGTCCGACGCGGCACGCACGGTCGACCACAGCGCGAGCGCCTCCTCGCTGCACGTCATTCCCGGTGCGGCACCGTGCCGAGCTGGGCGCGACAGCGCGATGCGCAGCGCGAGGCGTCCTTTGTACGCGACCGTGACGGCGTCCCAGCCCGACGGCTCGCCGATGACGCACCAGTCAGGAACGGCGAGCGTGGCGCGATATCGCGCGCCCGCGCTCGTGGGCGATTCCTCTTCGACCGCGCCGACGACCGTGACGCGCAGTCCGGCGACGGGCGTCGTCGCCGCGGCCACGAACGCCGCGAGCGGCCCCTTTGCGTCGACCGCGCCGCGCCCGATGAGCTCGTCACCCTCGATGCGCACGTCGATCTCGCCGGGGACCGTATCGATGTGGCCGAGCAGCACGACGTGCGTCGCTCCATCACCGATCTCGCCGACCGCGTTGCCGGCGTCGTCGACCGACGCGCGGAAGCCGCGCTCGGCCATGCGGGCGACGAGCCACTCGACCGCTTCGCCCTCGCGCCGGCTGGTGCTCGGGATCGCGACGAGCCCCCGGACCAGCTCGATGTCGCGCTCTATGCCAGCACCGTCATCCGCGGATCACGGTGCGGACCTGCGGGTCGCCCGAGGCGCTGCGGATGACGACCTCGTCGACGCCGCCCTCGATCGCCTCGCGCGCCGCGAGCACCTTCTTCTTCATCCGTCCCTGCGCGAGCGTCTCGGCTTCTTCGAGCGTCGTCTCGGCGACGAGCGAGTCCGGATCGTTCGGGTCACGCAACAGGCCGGGCACGTTGGTGAGGATCAGCAGCGCATCGGCGTCGATGGCCACCGCGATCCGCGCGGCGACGCGGTCGCCGTCCACGTTGAGCGCCTCGTTCTCCGTCGAGAGCGCCAGCGGTGCGACGACGGGTACCCGGCCGGGTCCGATGAACTGGGTGAGGAGCGGGAGGTTCACCGCCTCAACGGTGCCGGTGTAATCGTCGCGAAGCAGGATCGTCTTCCCGTTCTTGACCGCGCGCACGTCCTTCCGCTTCGCGATGAGCAGGCGACCCGAGATGCCGGAGAGCCCGACGGCATCGACGCCGCGCTGCTGTAGCTTCTCGACGTAGAGGAAGTTCTCGACGCCGAGCGCCGCCATCGCGAACGCCTCGAGCGTGCGCCGATCGGTGCGGCGGCTCGTGTGGCCCGAGGGTGATGTGATCGTCTCCTGCGGCACTCCGAGGGCGGCGGCGATGCGGTCCGTCTCCGCCGACGCGCCGTGGACCAGGACGATCTCGTCCAAGCGTGCGACCTCGGCGACGAGCGTCGCGACCGCGTCGCGGTCCACGCCCTTCGATCCGCCTGCCTTGATCACGGCGCGCAAGGTCATGGATGCAGCCCCACGAAGGTGAGGCCCGCGTCCTCGGGCCAGCCGCAGGCGACGTTCATCGCCTGGACGCCGTTCCCGGCCGCGCCCTTCACCAGGTTGTCGATCGCACACAGCGCGACGACGCGTTCGCCGCGCGGGTCCGCGGCGAATCCGACATCGGCGAAGTTCGTGCCCGCGAGGAGCTTCGGCTCGGGGTAACGGAAGATGCCGGTCCGCTCCTTCACGATGCGCACGAAGGGCTCGGCGCCGTAGCGCTGCCGGTAGATCTTCCACAGGTCCTTGTCCTCGAGCGCGCTCTTCACGTAGACGTGCGCGGTCGCGAGGACGCCGCGCACCAGCTCGACCGCGGTCACCGTAAGGTCCACGCGCGGCCGCTCTCCGCCCTGCGCGAGCTCCTGCTCGATCTCCGCGGTGTGTCGATGCCCTACCGGCCGGAACGACCGAACGACACCAACGCGTTCGGGATGGTGCGAATCCTCGGACGGCTCGCGGCCGCCCTCGCTC
>JALYLT010000108.1 GCA_030774095.1 Chloroflexota bacterium | reverse complement strand
CCGCGAGATCTGGACGGCACTTTTCGAGCGCGCGAACACCGCGGTACCCGATGTCGCGAGCACGCTCTACGAACGCGTGATGGATCCGAGCGCATGGATCCCCTATCCGGACACCGCTCCGACGCTGCGCGCATTGCGCGCGCGCGGGTTAAGGATCGGGATCGTGAGCAACGTGCCGCAGGACCTGCGGCCGATCTTCGCCGCCCACGGCCTCGCCGATCTGGTCGACGCCTTCACCCACTCGTTCGAGGTCGGCGCCGAGAAACCCGATCCCGCCATCTTTCTCCGCGCCTGCGAAGCGCTCGGCACGCAGCCGGAGGAGACGCTGATGGTCGGCGACCATCCGGTCGCGGACGCCGGGGCGCTGAGAGCCGGACTGCAGTTCCACCTGTTGCCGCCAGATGGCGCGCCGGAGAAGCCGCGCGGACTCGACCAAGTTCTGACGATCGTCGACGCGTCGGAAGGCGACTAGGCCACGAAGAGCGGGGTCATCTCGCGGCGCTGCAGCAGCTCGTCCATCTCGGCATCCGAGGGCCGCTCGCCGCCGCGCGCCGCGGCGTCGAGGACGAGCGGCAGCAGACCGACGTCGCCGACGGTGTTGAGGAACACACGGTCGTCACCGAGGACCCAACGCACCGCGAGATCGACATCGCCTTGGTCGTGCAGCGGCTCATACCAGGTCGTCGGCGTCGTGGGACGCTCGGCGTGCCACGGGCCGAGCGTGACGGCCTTGATCGTCTGCATCGCGGCGCCGCGGGTCTCGCACAGCGCCATGAGCGCGGCGACGTCGCGCGCATAGGTCGGGTCCTGCAGCTGGACGTAGTTGTAAGGAAAAAGCACCGAGTCGAAGGGAAAGCGCTCGAGGCTCCGGCGGTGCTGCGCGGGCGCCTGCAGACCGTGACCGGTGACACCGACGAAGCGCACGAGCCCCGCGTCGCGTGCCTCCACCGCGGCGCGCAGCGCCCCGTCCGGAGCGAATGCGGTCTGCCATTCCGTTTCGTCAACCAGGTTGTGGAGCTGGATGAGGTCGACGTGGTCTGTCCCAAGCCGTTCGAGCGAGAGGCGGATCTCGTCGCGTGCCTCGGCGTAGGTGCGCTTGCCCGTCTTCGTGGCGACGAAGAATCGGTCGCGTCCCGCGCCCGCGAGCCACGGCGCGACTCGCAGCTCGGCGTCGCCGTAGCTGGCGGCGGTGTCGATATGGTTCACGCGGTGGCGTTCCAATAGCTCGAGCACACCGTCCGCGACGTCCTGCGTCACGCGCGAGAGCGCCGCCGCTCCGAACAGCGTCCGCGTGCTGCGGTGGCCGGTGCTGCCAAAGGGCGCGATCGGGATCACGCGCTCACGATACCGGGGTCGGCGCTTCGCGCTCCGGGATCCCGACGTAGGCGAGCACGGCGCCCGCGACGGTGGCCGCGACCGCGAGAGCGAAGGCAAGCTCGATCGAGACCGGCAGGACGGCTCCCGCGATGGCCGAGCCGATCGGAAAGCCGGCGAAGTTGAGCGCCATCGAGACGGCGAAGGCGCGTCCCAGCCACGCCGGGTCCGTCCGCCGCTGCCGGATGGTGAACAGCACGATGTCGAAGGGACCCGTGGCGACACCCCATAGCAACATGGCGACGGCGACCGGCAGAGGCTGCGGGAACAGCAGCACGACCGCGAAGCACGCGGCCGTGGCGAGCATGGCGCCCGCGAGCAGCTGTCGCTCGCGGCCGAGCGTCGAGATCCGTCCCATGAGCAGCACCGAGATCGATCCGGTGATGCCGGAGACGGCGAAGAGGAGGCCCACGAACTGGGGCCCGGCGCCGAAGCGATCCAGCACGAGCACTGGCAGGGCGAGGAAGAAGATGCCACCGCCGAGGTTCGCGGTCGTCACCGCGAGCGCGAGCGGGCGCAGGGTCGAGTGCTTCGCCACGTACACGAGCCCGCGCCACGCGTCCGCGAGGAGGTCACCGGTCTCGGTGCGGCCGCCGGGATCGCGGATACCGATCGCGACGATCGCCGCGACCGCGAAGACCGACGCGGTCACCGCGAGCGCGGCGGGCGCGCCGAACACCGCGACCAGTGTTCCTGCGAGCGCGGGTCCAACGATGCTCGCTACCACGTAGCCATTGCTGTCGATCGCGTTCGCGCGCTCCCAGAGCGGACGGGGAACGATGAGCGGGAAGAGCGTGCGAACGCCGGTGTTGCCGAGCGGCTGTGTGAAGGACGAGATCGTGACGATGACGAGGAGCGCGGGCACCGGCAACCGATCCACGAGGGCGAGCGCGGCGATGAGCGCGAGGGTCATGCCGGCGATGGCGTAGTCGATCACGATGAGCCGCGTGCGACCGTGGCGATCCAGCAGCGCGCCGCCGATCGGGCTCGCCAGCAGCCCAGGGGCGACGCTGAGGAACGTCACAGCACCCGCGATCGCCGGGGACCCATAGTGCTGAAGCGCGAACAGCACCAGAACGAGCGACACCATCTGTTCCGCGACGCGCGCCAGCATCATGCTCGCGACCAGGCGCGGGAATCCGGCTATCGCGAACAGGCGCCCGTAGCTCGGTGCGTCGTCGATGGAAAGGGTCACGGACTCGCGAGGCTAGCGCAGATGCGCTGCGAGTTATTTCGCGGCGCTGCTCTCGCGTTCGCGACGCGCCGCGCGCCGCTCCTCGTATTTGCGCGCCGATGCGTCGAGCTTGTCGAGGAACCGGCGGAGGCGCTCACGGTCGTGCTCGGCCTCGGCGTCGAGATCGGTGCGCTCGAAGATCCTCCAGTAACGGAGCAGCGGCCACAGGATGTCGTCATGGTGGATGCGAAGGTCGTAGATCCCCGCGTCCGCCATCCGCGCCGCTTTGCGCGTGAAGCCGGCGATGCCGCTCCCCGGCATCTCGAAGGTGAGCACCTCGCGCGTGATCGCCCTCATGACTTCGGACGGTGCGACCTCGAGCATCGCGGCCAGCGCGTCGCGGTAGAAGACCATGTGCAGGTTCTCGTCGAGCGCAACGCGCGTCATGATCTTGTCGGCCACCGGGTCGTCGGAGTAGCGGCCGGTGTTCTGGTGCGATACACGCGTCGCGAGCTCCTGGAACGACGTGTACGCGAGGCCCTGAAGCACATCCACGTCGTGGTCGTATCCGGTGATGATGTTCTGCATCCGGCCGCGCTCGAGCATCACCGGGTCGATGTTCCGCGTCACGATGAGGTAATCGCGGATGACGATCGCGTGCCGGCCCTCTTCGGCGGTCCAGCGGTTGACCCAGTTCTTCCACGCGCCGTCGCCCTTGCTGAACATCTTGTGGATGAGGCGGTGGTACGAGGGCAGGTTGTCCTCCGTGAGGAGGTTCACCTCGAACGCGGTCTGCGCGACGCCCGTCAGCCGCGGCTGGTCCGGTGTCCAGGGCTCCTTGTCGTAGTCACGACCCAGGCTGTACGGGATGTAGTCGTGCGGGAACCACTCCTTCGCGACCCCGATATGCCGATCGAGGAGCTTCGCGACGGCGGGCTCGACCTCCGCGAGGAGGTCAGCATCGTCGTGACGGCTCGTCATACGACCCCGACTCTAACGCTTGAGTGCCCGCTCAAACGGCGGCCGCCTGCTTCTTGCGCTGACCCGCGAGGCGATCGCGGTCCTGTTTCGCCAGCATCCGCTTGCGGATGCGGTAGGCGACCGGTGTGACCTCGAGCAGCTCGTCGTCGGCTAGGAACTCGACCGCGTCGTCGAGCGACAGGTCGCGCATGCCATCGAGCTTCGCGGCGATGTCCGAGTTGCTGCTCCGCATGTTCGTGAGGTGCTTCTTGCGCACGACGTTCACCTCGAGATCGCGGTCACGGATGTGCTCGCCGACGACCATCCCCTCATACACCTCGACACCGGGGCCGATGAAGAGCTGGCCGCGCTCCTGCGCCTGGTTCAAGCCGAATGTCGTCGTGGTGCCCGCTTCAAAGGCGATGAGCGAACCGAGATCGCGCGACTCGATCACGCCGGCGTACGGACCATAGCCCGCGAAGAGCGTGTTCATCACGCCCTTGCCGCGCGTGTTCGTGAGGAACGCCTGACGGAAGCCGAGCAGACCGCGCGTGGGGATCCTGTACACGCAGTGCGCGCTGCCGTCGTCGCGGTACTTCATGTCGACGAGCGCTCCGCGCCGCCGTCCGGCGAGCTCCACGACCGGACCAAGCACGTCCTGCGCGACCTCGATCTCGAGCTGCTCGTACGGCTCGAGGCGCTCGCCGCCCTCATCCTTATAGATGACCTCCGGACGCGACACCTGGAACTCGTACCCCTCGCGCCGCAGCGTCTCGATGAGGATCGCGAGGTGCAGCTCGCCGCGGCCGCTCACCACCAGCGTGTCGGGGCTCTCGGTGTCGGCTACGCGGAGCGCGACATCGCGCTCGAGCTCAGCGTAGAGACGCTCGCGCAGCTTTCGGCTCGTGACGTGGGTGCCCTCACGGCCGGCGAAGGGACTCGTGTTGACCGCGAACGTCATCCGCAGCGTCGGCTCTTCCACACGGATCGGCGGGAGCGGCCGCGGGTCAGCGGCGTCGGCGATCGTGTCGCCGATGCCGACGTCGGGAACGCCGGCGACCGCGACGATGTCTCCGGCCCGTACCTCCTCGACTTCCTCGCGCGCCAGACCCTGGAACGTGAAGAGCTGTGTGACGCGTGCGGGCGTGAGCGCGCCGGAATGGTCGATGCGCATGACCGGCTGCGCTCGCCGCAGGACGCCGCTTTGCAGTCTCCCGACCGCGATCCGGCCCTTGTAGTCGTCGTACGTGGTGGTCGTCACGAGCAGCTGCGCCGGCGCGTCGGCGTCCACATCGGGTGCGGGGATGGTCTCGAGGATCGCCTCGAAGAGCGGCTCCAGCGTCGTGCCGATATGACGGTGGTCGGTGCTCGCGGCGCCGATGATCGCGTTCGTGTAGACGGTCGCGAACTCCGCTTGCTCGTTGGCCGCGCCGAGGTCGAGGAACAGGTCGAAGGTCTCGTTCAGGACGTGCACCGGACGCGCGTTCGGACGGTCGATCTTGTTGATGACCACGATCGCACGGTGGCCGCGCCGGAGCGCCTGCCGCAGCACGAACTTCGTTTGCGGCATCGGTCCGTCAACAGCATCCACGAGGAGCAGGACGCCATCGACCATGTTCATGACCCGCTCGACCTCGCCGCCGAAATCGGCGTGTCCGGGCGTGTCGACGATGTTGATCTTCGTCCCGTGGTACATGACCGCGGTGTTCTTTGCCATGATCGTGATGCCGCGCTCGCGTTCGAGATCGTTCGAGTCCATGACGCGCTCGGCGACCTGCTGGTTGTCACGGAAGATGTGGCTCTGGCGCAGCATGGCGTCGACCAGCGTCGTCTTGCCGTGGTCGACGTGCGCGATGATCGCGATGTTGCGGATATCGGTCCGGCGCATGGCTACGCGAGGCCTTGACAATGGGACATGTAACAAGTCTATCGTGCGTTCTCATGCGCCGCGGCATTCTCACCGCCCTCGCGATCCTCTGCGACCTGACCGGCATTGTTTGGATCCTTCAGGGCATCGGCGTGCTCCCGGGCTCGTTCATGACCGGCGACATCATGTGGGCGGCCATCGGAGCGGTGCTGCTCTTCGCCTCGGGACTACTCCTCTGGGCCGCGTACCGGCCAGCGTCGTCGTGAGTCCGGGAATGAGCCTGATCCGCAGGCCGTTGACTTAGCGGTGCCTGCCGTCGAAGCTGACACGCTTGCGCTACCCCGCATCGAGCGGCCCGATCTCGCGGCCGCGGTGCGGCCGGTGCTCGGCGTCGTCGATGCGGTCGTGACGCTCGAGGGCGAGGGCTTCCAGGTGCGCAGGCCGTTCCCGGGGATCGATCCCAACCTGACCGATCCGTTCCTGCTTCTCGACCACCTCGGCGCGGTCGAGTACTCGCCCGGCGAGGCCAAGGGCGCACCGGATCATCCGCATCGCGGCTTCGAGACCGTGACCTACATCATGGACGGCGCGATCGAGCACAAGGACTCGACCGGCGGCGGTGGTGTCATCACCGACGGCGCGACGCAGTGGATGACCGCCGGCGCCGGCATCGTCCACTCCGAGATGCCAACGCATCAGTTGCTGGTCAAGGGAGGCCTCTTTCACGGCACACAGCTGTGGGTGAACCTGCCGGCCGACAAGAAATGGAGTCCCCCGCGCTATCAGGACATCCGCGCCGGCGACGTGCGCCTCCTCTCTTCGCACGATGGCGCCTCGCTCGTGCGCCTTATCGCCGGTGATCTCGGCGGCCACGCCGGCCCGGGCCTCACGCACACGCCGATCGTGTACGCGCACGCCAGCGTCGCGCCGGGCGCGCGCCTCGAGCTGCCCTGGCCGCGCGACTTCAACGCGCTGGCATACCTCATGTCCGGACGCGGGTCGGCGGGCATGGGGCAGATCGCTCTCCATGAGGGTCAGCTCGCGGTCTTCGGTCCCGGCGACGCGCTTGCGATCGCCGCAGACGAACAGCAGACGAGTCGCGCGCCGCGCTTGGAGATCCTGGTGCTCGGCGGTCGGCCGATCCGCGAGACGATCGCGTTCTACGGACCGTTCGTGATGAACACGCGCGAGGAGATCATCCAGGCCATCGCGGACTACCGCGCCGGCCGCATGGGAGTCATCCCGCCGTCACGGCGGGACGCCTAGCTCTTATTCGCCGGGGTCGGCGACGGGGTGCCGGCGACGGCTGCGCGGGTGCAGGGCGCCGCGCGCCACGACGATGACCAGTAAGAACACGACGGCGAGCACGGCCTCAGCCGAGAACGGCAGGGCATCACGGATGTTCAGGGCCGGCTCGTCGACCATCATCTCGGCCGCGGTCCAGATCAGCGCGAACGCCCCGAGCCAGATCCCCTGAGGGAACCGGTCGAGGAGATTCACCACCAGGTCGCTCCCGAAGAGCACGATCGGGATCGACAGTGCGAGGCCGAACACGAGCAGCGGAATGCTGCCGTGCGCGGCCGCGCCGACACCGAGAACGTTCTCCAGGCTCATCGCGGCGTCGGCGATGAGGATCGTCGTGATCGCCTCGGGTAGGGTCGTCGCCTCGCGCACCGAAGGCCCGTGCTGCGCGGACGACGGCCGCACGAGCCGGTAGGCGATCAGGAGGAGCGCGACCGACGCGATCAGCTGCAGATACGGGATCGCGAGGAGCAGGGTCACGATCGACGCCGCCGCGATCCGCAGGATGACGGCGCCGAGCCCGCCGAAGATGATCGCGCGCCGGCGCTGCCGCTTCGGAAGTCCTCGCGCGGCCATACCGATGACGAGCGCGTTGTCGCCGGAGAGGGCGAGGTCGATCAGTACGATCGCAAGGATCGCCTGCAGCGTCTCGAGCATCTAGCGCGACGTGCGGAGCTTGCGGAGGACGACGAAGGTGACGCCGGCGAGCCACAGAACGACCGCGGCGACGTACCCAGCGACCTCGAGCGGCGTTGCGAGCT
>JALYLT010000107.1 GCA_030774095.1 Chloroflexota bacterium | reverse complement strand
GCACCGAGCGACGAGTCAAGCAGCCACTGTTGGGTATCGGTGGGTCCTAGGACTCCCGTACTAGGTGCCGGAGCGGCGCAGGCGTGGATCGAGGGCATCGCGGAGGGCGTCGCCCAGGAAGTTGAAGGCGAAGACGGCGGTGAAGATCGCGACGCCGGGACCGACGCTCATCCACCACTTCAGGTTGGGGAGGTAGCGCTGAGAGTAGGCGATGTCCTGTCCCCACGAGGGATACGGCGGCTGCGGCCCCAGGCCCAGGAACGAGAGGGCCGCCTCCGCGAGGATCGCGAAGGCCGTCGACAGCGTCGCCTGGACGATCAGGGCGTTCACGACGTTCGGGAAGATGTGGCCGAGGACGATCCGCAGCGGCGACGCGCCGATCGTGCGCGCCGCGACGATGAAGTCCCGTGCGCGGACGGTCAGGACCTGGCCTCGCGTGAGGCGCGCGTACGCCGGGATCGCGACGATGCCGATCGCGATCATCGCGTTCTGGATCTGCGGTCCGAGCGCGGACGTGATCGCGATCGCGAGGATCAGCGCGGGGAAGGCGAGGAGGGCATCGATGCCGCGCATCGCGAGCAGGTCGAACGTCCCGCCGAGGTACCCCGCGGCCAGACCGATCGTGACGCCGAGGAGCAGCCCGATGGACACGGAGATCAGGCCGACCGAAAGGCTGACGCGGCTCCCCCACATCACACGCGACAGCACGTCGCGTCCGAGGTCGTCCGTACCGAGCCAGTGGGCGGCCCCGGGTGGAATGAGCGAGTCCGACGGTACGACTTTGATCGGATCGTACGGCGCGATGAACGGAGCGAGTGCCGCGATGAGGAGCCAGGCGACGACGAGCGTCCCGCCGATGATCATTCGCGGATTCCGGCGCGCGAACGCGCGGACCGCGGAGGCGCGACCCTCCCCCTGCCGACCGAGCGCGAGTTGGACGGTGGTCCCGCTCACGCCGCGGCGCTCTCGAACGAGATGCGGGGATCGAGCCACGCGTAGAGCACGTCGACGAGGAGCGTGCTGAGCATGAACGAGATCGCCGAGACGAGCACGACGCCCTGCACGACGGGATAGTCCTGCGACGGGATCGCCTGCACGGCGAGACGCCCGATCCCGGGCCACGAGAAGATCGTCTCTGTGATGAAGGCGCCCTCGATGATCGCGCCGACCTGGATACCGACGAGCGTCACGATCGGGATCAGCGCGTTCTTGAGGGCGTGCCGCGCGATGACCGTGCGCTCGCGAAGACCCTTCGCGCGCGCGGTGCGCATGTATTCGTGTCCGAAGACGTCCAGGAGGCTCGACCGCACCTGCCGCAGGTTCACCGCGAGACTGGCCGTGGCGAGCGTCGCCGCGGGCAGAACGAGGCGTCGCAGGTTCTCGAAGGGGTCGTCCATGAGCGGCACGTAGCCGCCGGGGGGGAAGATGCGACCGGGTATGACGTAGGCGAACAAGAGGATCAGCACGATGCCGAGAAAGAAGCTCGGAAACGACACGCCCATCAGGGTCACGCTGGTCGCGAGAAGGTCGACCACCGAATTGCGTTTGATCGCGGAGAGGATGCCGATCGATAAGGCGAACGTCACCGAGATGAGGATCGCGGCGGCGCCCAGCTCGATGGTCGCCGGTAGGCGCTCGGTGATCGCTTCGAGGACGCGCTGCCGGGTCTGGAACGAACGCCCGAGATCACCCTGCACCACGTGGGAGAGCCAGGCGACGTACTGGACCGGCAGCGGCTGATCGAGACCGAGCTGCTCGCGTATGGCGGCCAGCACGGCCGGATCGGCCTGCTCCCCGGCGATGACGACGGCCGGATCCGCGGGAGACAGGCGCGCAAGCGCGAAGACGATGACGGTCACGAGGAGCGCGACGGGGATCATGAGCAGAAGGCGACGGAGGATGTAGGTGATCACTCCGTCGCCTCTGCTCTCACGCGCCTATAGCGCTATTTCTGCAATTGGGCAGTCTGGAAACGCGGGATGCGGTCGGGATACGACTCCATCCCGATGAGCTTCTTGATGCTGACGATCGGTGACACACCGAATCCGTACCAAACGCGGGACGGATCGTCCACGACATAGATCTGCTGCGCCTTGAGCAGTGCGTCCTTCCGCTTGGCGGGATCGGATTCCGCGCGCTGCTGCTTCATCAGGGTGTCGACCTGAGCGTTCGAGTACGACGAGTCGTTATTCGGCGAGCCGGTCACGACGAAGTCGTAGGTGTTCCCGTCAGGATCGAGGCGCCCGCTCCAACCGACGAGCGTCATGCCGGGGTGCTTGTGCGCCTGCTGAAGCGTGACGATGTCGTTGAAGAGCTGAAGCTTGATGTCCGCGGTGATGTCGGCCTTCGCGAGCTGCGCCTGGATCAGCTGCGCCAGCTGCAGGATCCCGGCGTCGCCCGAAGACACGAGGAATTCGAACTTGAGCGCGCCTTTGCCGACGTCGGCGACGAGCTTCTTCGCGCCTTCCGGGTCGGCCTTCGGCCACGGCTTGAAGCTCGCGTCATATGCGAAGTGCGCGGGCGAGATCGGACCCCAGCCGACGAGGCCGACGCCCTGCGCCGGACCCTTGGCGAGGATCTCCTCGCGGTCGAGCGCCATCGAGACGGCCTTCACGTAGCGCTTCTCGTTGAAGATGAAGGTCGGAGCCTCGTTCGGCACCATGCTGTTCCAGCTGAACGACCCGACCTCGAGGTACGTGAGCGTCGGATCGGTCTTCACCGATGGAACGTCCTTGCCGTTGATCCCGTTGATGACCTGCACGTTACCGGTGCGGAGGTTCGTGAGCCGCACGTCAGCGTCGAGGATCGGCTTCACGATGACCTTGTCGAGGTACGGCAGCTTGTTGCCGTCCTTGTCCTTGCCCCACCAATCCGGGTTCTTCTCGAGGGTGTAATGGTCGTTCTTCACGGCCTCGGTGAGGATGAACGGGCCGGTGCCCGCCTTGAACGGCTTGAGCGTGAAGTCCGCGCCCATCGCCTCGACGACCTTACGCGAGACCATCATGCCGGCGCGGTCGACGAGCGCGCCGAGCAGCGGCGCGAAAGGTGCCTTGAGGTTGAAGCGAACGTTCGACGCGTCGACGACGGTGACGCTGTCCACCGACCCGAGGTCGGCGGTCCGGCTCGATCCCTTCGTCTGGACGTAGCGGTCGATGTTCCATTTCACCGACTCGGCGTCGAACACCGAGCCGTCGTGGTACTTCACGTCCTTGCGGAGCGTGAACGTGACGCTCTTCGCGTCGTCGGCGTATTTCCAGCTCTCGGCGAGCCACGGGATGATCTCGCCCTTCGGCGTGACGCGCACGAGCGAGTCGTACATCGCGTAGTGGATATTCCGGTCGACGAAGAGACCGGACAGCATCGGGTCGAGGTTGCTCACGTCGTTCTCGAGCCCGAAGGTGAGTGTCCCGCCGTAGGTGGGCTTCGCCGCCGCCGCCGCCGGCGACCCGGTCGCCGCGCCTCCGGTCGTCCCCGTCCCCGGCGTACTGCCGCAGGCTGCGAGAACAAGCGCGAGTGTCGTGAGGATCGCGAGCAGACGTGTCATGCACACCCCTCCCGAACCTGCGCTTCGCAGGTCGCGAGGAGGATACGTCTGACTGGTAGGACCAGTTCAGCCCGACTGGCGACCGAGCGCGGCTTTTCGGGCAGCGAGACGGGGCGGCTCGCGCCGCCCCGTCATCTACGCGCGTTGCTGGTTTAGGAGCCGTCCTGGACGCGGTCCTCCACACGTGCGGTACGCATTTCGTCCGTTTCGACGCGCTCGCCGCCCTTGCTACCGAAAATCGGCAGGATGCGTCGCGGACGCTCGGTCACGACCTCGCGCCGCTCGGTGGTCCGCGCCACCATCGCAGGCGCCCCGAGCGGGATCGGACGGACGGGCGCGATAGCAGCGACCACCTGGGATGGCGCAAGCAGGCCGCCGAGCCAGCCGCCAAAGATCGCCGCGAGGAAGCCAAGGATCGCGCCGAAGGTCAGCGCGTCACCGAACGCGTACAGGTTGAGGCCGCGCACACCCGGGACGATGTCGGCCGCCGAGCGGATGCCCGACGCCGCGAACATCCCGTTGTCGGCGGCGACGCCCAGAAGCATGAGCACGAGCAGGATGAACAGCGTGAAGAACGCGGTCATCATCCCGTGCCAGCTGGTGCGATAGCCCGCCATTCGGCCGGCCACGTAGCCGCCGACGACGTATGAGAGGAACAGGCCAAGAACGACGGGCACGGCCACCGCGATGTCACCCACGGGCGCGCCCGGTGCGACGAGCAGACCCGCGACGAGGGGCGCGAAGATGACAGATGCTCCGATGGTCGCGACCCAGCCACCGAGGACCGCGCCCCACGCGGTCTTGGCCGGACGCACGACCACATTGGTATTCGCCACAACAATCCCTCCTTAATGGACCGGTTCGGAACGGGCGTTCTCCGCCCATTCCGGACCAGTTCAAGGCGTGCAAATACCGGGCCGCACGGCCCGGGGGGCAGCCTGCTAGGCGAGCGCCGCCTTCGCTCCGGCAGCGCGGGCCAGCTTGAGCGCGAGATCCGTGCGCTCCCAGGGAAGCTCGAGATCGGGCCGGCCGAAGTGGCCGTATGCGGCGGTCTGCCGGTAGATCGGACGCCGCAGCTGGAAGTGTTCGATGATCGCGCCGGGTCGGAAGTCGAAATGCTCCGCGATGAGACTCCGGATGGTGTCGTCCGAGACGCTGCCGGTCCCGAACGTGTCGACGTTCAGGGAGATCGGGTGCGCACCGCCGATCACATAGGCGAGCTGCACCTCGAAGCGATCGGCGAGACCGGCCTTGACGACGTTCTTCGCGACGTAGCGCGCGGCATACGCGGCCGAGCGGTCGACCTTGGTCGGGTCTTTGCCGCTGAATGCGCCGCCGCCGTGGCGCGCGTAGCCGCCGTAGGTGTCGACGATGATCTTCCGGCCGGTCAGCCCGGCGTCGCCCATCGGCCCGCCGATGGTGAATGCGCCGGTGCCGTTCACGAGGTACTTCGTCTTCGCGTCGAGCCAGCGCTCCGGGATCGCCACCTTCACGACAACGTCACGGATCTCGGCCTCGATGCGGGCGTGAGAGATGCCCGGATCGTGCTGCGCGGCCACGACCACGGTGTGCACGCGCTGCGGCACGCCACGCGAGTACTCGACGGTGACCTGGCTCTTTCCGTCGGGCCGCAGCCACTCGAGGCGCTTGGACTTTCGGGCCGCGGCCAGCTCCTTCGCGACGGCATGTGCGAGCGTGATCGGAAGCGGCATGAGCTCCTCGGTCTCGCGGACCGCGAAGCCGAACATCATCCCCTGGTCGCCCGCGCCGAGCTCGTGCGGGTCGGTGCCCGCGCGCGCCTCGAGTGACTCGTTGACGCCCTGCGCGATCTCGCGCGACTGCTCCTTGATCGCGGTGAGCACGCCGCAGCTCTGATAGTCGAAGCCGTAGTCGGCGTTGATGTACCCGATGTCCTTCACGATGCGGCGGACGAGGCCGGGCACGTCGACCCAGGCGGTCGTCGTGATCTCGCCGCACACCAGGATCGTTCCGGTGGTCGTCGCGGTCTCGCAAGCGACGCGCGCGTTCGGGTCCTGGCGGAGGCATTCGTCGAGCATCCCGTCGGAGATCTGATCGCAGAGCTTGTCCGGGTGGCCCTCGGTCACCGACTCGCTGGTGAAGAGCGTCTGTTCAGAGGTCATGAACGAGCTCGCCACTCTTATGTCCCCGCTTTCCACGACTTCGCGTAGGTCGCCTGCTCGTCGGTCATCTTGTCGATGCGCATGCCCATGGCTTCGAGCTTGGTGCGCGAGATCTCTTCGTCGAGCTCGCGCGGCACAGGGTAGACCTGCGGGGCAAGCGTTCCCGCGTTCCTCACGAGGTACTCGATCGCCAGCGCCTGATTCGCGAACGACATGTCCATCACCGCTGCCGGGTTGGCCTCCGCGGCGACGTGGTTCACCAGGCGGCCCTCGCCGAGCACGAAGATCTTCCGCTCGCCAAGGTCGTACTCCTCGACGAAGCGTCGGATCTCGCGCTTCGACCGCGCCAGCTTTTCGAGCGCGCCGAGCTCGATCTCGTCGTTGAAGTGGCCCGCGTTCGCGAGGATCGCGCCGTCCTTCATGGTCGGGAAGTGCTTCGCCGCGATGACATTCACGTTCCCGGTGCAGGTGATGAAGAGATCGCCGCGCCGGGCCGCCTCGGCGATCGGCATGACCTGATAGCCATCCATCGCGGCCTCGAGCCCGCGGAGCGGGTCGACCTCGACGATGATGACGATCGACCCCATGCCGCGGAAGCGCGATGCGACGCCGCGGCCGACCCAGCCGTACCCCGCCACGACGACGGTCTTGCCGGCAAGCAGGATGTTCGTCGCGCGCAGGATGCCGTCGACCGCCGACTGACCGGTCCCGTACTGGTTGTCGAACATGTGCTTGGTGTGCGCCTCGTTGACCGCGACGATCGGATAGGCGAGGACGCCCTCGGCCGCCATCGCGCGCAGGCGGATCACGCCGGTGGTCGTCTCTTCGGTGCCGCCCTTCACGTGCGGGAGGAGGTCCTTGCGCTCGGTGTGCAGCAGCGTGACCACGTCGGCGCCGTCGTCCATCGTGATCTGCGGCTTCGTCTCGAGCACCGCGTTGATGTGGCGGTAATAGGTGTCGCGATCCTCGCCCTTGCGCGCGAACACCGCGATCCCTTCGTTCGCGACGAGCGCCGCCGCGGCATCGTCCTGCGTCGACAGCGGATTCGACGCGCAGAGCGCAACGCTCGCGCCTGCGTCGCGAAGCGCGATGGCGAGGTTCGCCGTCTCGGTGGTCACGTGGAGGCAGGCGGCGATGCGCAGCCCCGCGAACGGCCGCTCCTTCGCGAGCCGCGCGCGGATCCCCGCGAGCACTGGCATCTCGCGTTCCGCCCATTCGACGCGGCGAGAGCCCGCCTCGGCCAGCCCGATATCGACAACATCGTGACGCGGTGTTGTGGTCGTGGTGGTCACTTCATCCTCCCCAGGATCCGATCCCAGGCCGAGCGACGCACCGCCGGGCCTTCGATGAACGGTCCGTGAACGTGGTAGCCGAGACGGTCGTAGACGGCGATGGCCGGCGCGTTGTCTTGCCGCACGTTGAGCACGACGTCGCGGTGCTGCTCGAGCGCGGCCTCGGTCACGGCGGAGGTGACGGTCGTCGCCATGCCCCGGTCGCGGTAGGCGATCCGCGTCAGCACGTTGCCGACCGCCGCGATGTTCGAAAGTCGCGAGCGCACGTGCGTGCCCGCGGCGGACACGAGTGAGCCTCCGATGTACACGCCGAAGTAGATCTCGCGCTCGAGCCGCGCCTCGGTGAAATACGTGCGCGAGGCGTGGCCGTACAGGTCGATGACGTCGTCGAGGTGCTCGGGACCCAGACGCGTGACGCCGTGGGTGACGCGCGGACGGAACGTCGCCACGGAGACGGCCATGC
>JALYLT010000106.1 GCA_030774095.1 Chloroflexota bacterium | reverse complement strand
TGAGATTCCAGCTGTAGCGGCCATAGCTGTACGAGCCCGCGTTCGCCGCCTTGATCCATTGATCCGTGTATTTCTGCCAGACGTTCCCCGGGGCGCGCTCCTGCGGTTTGAGGGCGACGCGAGCGGTGCCGTCAGGCCCGGGACATCCCGCGACCCACCAGTTGTCGACCTGTGTCGGAACGGTGCCGCGCACGAAGAACTCGGTCATCGAGAACGGCGTCAGGCTCGATGGAAGGAGCCCTGAGCCGTATCCACCGAAGGCGCCGGGCGCGACGACGACGGTGGCCTGCACGATGTTCGCGGGCCGCTCCCAGTCCGCAGCGGGAACGCCGTCGAGCGCTTCTTTCATGTAGTCGCGCCACAGCACCCCAGGTCCCATCGCGCTGGAGAAGTCTCGTGAGCTCATCGAATCGCCGTTGGCGTTGCCCATCCACACGCCGGTTACGAGGCTTGGCACGTAGCCGACGCTGTACACGTCCTTGAGGTTGTCGGTCGTCCCGGTCTTGAGCGCCGCGGGGCGCCCGATGTTCGTCCAGCTGCCGAAGATGAAGTCCCGCGACGGCTGCGTCGTGTCCTTGAGGATGTCCGTCATCAGCCACGCGACGCCGGCGTCGAGGACGCGCTTCTGCTCGTAGTCCTTGTGCTCCCAGACGACCTTCCCGCGCGAGTCTTCGACCTTCAGGATGTACGTCGGCGTCACGCGGACGCCGAGGTTCGCGAGCACGCCGTACGCGCTCGCCATGTCGACGAGCTTCACTTCCTTCGAGCCGAGCGTGAGTGACAGCCCGGTCTGGTTCGGATCGATGTTCGCCGTGATGCCCATGTCGCGCGCCGTCTGGATGGTGTCCTCGATCCCGCTGTACTGCGACAGGAACTTCACGGCGGGCACGTTGCGCGACTCGCGGATCGCCTGCCGCATCGTGACCGGCCCGTGGTACTGCAGGTCCGCGTTCTCGGGGCAATAGCCGCACGCCGCGGGGCTCATGCGGGTGGGATCGGCCCGCCCGGTGAAGTCCGTGCGCGCGTCGACGACGACCGTCGCTGGCGTGGCGCCCTTCTTGAGCGCGGTGACGTAGTTGAACATCTTGAACGAGGAGCCAGGCTGTCGTTGGGCGATGCCTGCGGAGTCGTATTGACCCTGTACGCGCGGGTCGTCCCGGTTGTAGTAATCGACCGAGCCAACGTACGCAAGGATCTCGCCCGTGCGCGGGTCGATCGAGACCATCGCGGCATTCCACACGTTCTTGTCGTGCAGCGACTCGACCGACTCCTTCACGTGGCGCTCGGCGATCTCCTGCGTCTTCGTGTCGAGCGTGGTCGTGACCTTGAAGCCCCCGCGGGTCACCGCGGATTCGTCGCCGCCGAGGATCTGAGCGAGCTGGTTGCGCACCTGGAAGACGAAATGCGGCGCCGTGATCGTCGTCACCTGCGGACCGGCCACCTTCAGCGTTTCCGCGTCGGCGGCATCGCGCTGGGACGCTGTGATCGCGCCGAAGTCGACCATCTGGTCGAGCACGTAGGAGCGGCGCTCCATGGCCCGCTCGATGTTGTCCGGCTGCGACGGGTCGAGCACGGAGGGGGACTGCGGAAGCCCGGCCAGCAGCGCCGACTCCGCGACGGTGAGCGTCGAGAGATCGGATTTCCCGAAGTACGTCTGCGCCGCGGCCTTGATGCCGTAGGCCTGGTTTCCGTAATAGATCTGGTTGAAGTACAGCTCGAGGATCTGTTCCTTTGAATAAGTGCGCGTCACCTGGATGGCGAGGATCGCCTCCTTGATCTTGCGCGTGACGCTGACCTCGCCGCCGACGATGCGCTGCTTCACGAGCTGCTGCGTGATCGTCGAAGCGCCGCTCACGACGTCCTGTTTGAGCAGGTCATCGCGGACCGCCCGCAGGATCCCGAAAATGTCGACGCCCGGGTTGGTCCAGAACGTCTTGTCCTCCGCGGAGACGGTGGCGTCGATCACTAGCTGGGGGATGGTGTCCAGCGACACGACCTCGCGGCGCTCCACCTCGAACTGGTACAGCAGGGTCGCGCCGTCGCGGTCGAAGACCTTGGTCGACTGGGCGAGAGGGTCCCGAGCGAGGTCCTCCGGGGACGGCAGGTCGGAGGCGAAGAACGCGAACGCGGTCACCGCGCCAAAACCGGCGAGTGCGATGCCTGCGATGACCAGCGCGACCACGACTGAGGGCACGACCGCCAGCCTGCCGCGAATGCCGCCCCCACCTCGGCGCCGCAACTGGCGATACGGTCCGCGCCCGAGGGCGTGGTCGCGTGTCGTCTTACTGCGCGCGATGCTTCCATCGTAAAGCCTCGGCTCCGCCGATATCCTCTCCGTAGTGCCGACGCGCCCGAGCGACGCCGAGCTCGAAGAGTTCCTGACCCGTGGGATGGCCGAGGTGATCGTCCGTGAAGACCTCGCCGCCAGCCTGCGCGCCGGGGACCGTCAGCTGCGCATCAAACAGGGCTTCGATCCGACGCATCCAAATCTTCACCTCGGCCACGCCGTGCCACTGCGCAAGCTGCGCAAGCTTGCCGAGTGGGGCCACGAGATCGTGCTCATCGTCGGGGACTGGACGACGCAGATCGGCGATCCCACCGACAAGGACGAGACGCGACCGACCACGTCGCACGAGAAGGTCATGAAGAACGCCGAGACCTACATCGAGCAGTTCCACCTCATCGTCCCGCGGGAAGGAACACGGGTCGTGCTCCAGTCGGAGTGGTACGGCAAGTTCGGGTTGAGGGACGTCATCGACCTCGCATCGCGCTTCACGGCGCAGCAGATGCTCGCGCGGGAGGAATTCCGCAAGCGGCTCGAGAAGAAGACGCCGATCCCGATCAAGGATCTCCTCTATCCGCTGCTGCAGGCGTACGACTCGGTCGCGATCGAGTCCGACGTCGAGGTCGGCGGAACGGACCAGCTGTTCAACATCCTCGCGGGACGTGAGCTGCAGGAGCAGCTCGGACAGCGGCCGCAGAACCTCCTTATCAACCATCTCCTCGAGGGTCTCGACGGCGAGAAGATGAGCAAGTCGAAACCGAAGACCGGCATCTGGCTCACCGACCCGCCGAACGAGGTGTACGGGAAGGTGATGTCGATCGAGGACAAGCTCATGCCTCACTACTTCGAGTGGGCGACGGAGATGCCGCGCAAAGAGGTCAACAAGATCCTCGGCGCCATCGGAAACCGCGAGCTGCACCCGAAGGAGGCGAAGGAGAAGCTCGCCTGGCAGATCACGAGCGAGCTGCATTCGCCCGCGGCCGCGGACGAGGCGAAAGTCGCGTTCGGCAAGCAGTTCAAAGAAGGCGGGCTCCCCGAGGACATCCCGACGGTCGATGTCGACGTCAACGGTCACACCGAGATCAATATCGTCGACCTGCTTCGCGACTCGAAGATCGCGACGAGCCGCAGTGACGCGCTGCGCCTGGTGAAGCAGGGCGGCGTGAAGGTCGACGGGTCCAAGGCGAGCCTCGAGACGATGGTCCCGACCACCACTGAACCCGTGATCTCGGTCGGGCCACGCAAGCACCACCGCATCCGCTGGCGCTGAGGCCATGACTGTCGCGCGTCACATCGTCGCCGTCATCCCGTTCGGCGCGCGCGGGACCACGCCGCGCGCGGGGGCGTGGGCACGTCAGCTCGCCGCGCGACTGGTCGAACGATTCGCCCACGACGAAGCCGTCGACGTGCGGCCGGTGTTTTTGGTGGCGATGCCCGAGGCCGCGAGCGATGCCGGATACCTCGTCTTCGGGTCGACGCCTGATGCCGGACTCGCCGCGGAGTACGGCCGCTCGCTCGGAGCGACCTACGCGCTCACCGGCATCTACCGCGAGGACGGGGGCTCGCGGCGCCTCGAGGTCACGCTCGTCGACGTCGCCAGCGGCGCCGCGCGCGCAACGCGGTCCATCAGCATCGATCCCGGGACGCTCGCGACGACCGAGCCCGCACTCGCGCGCTGGCTGGCCCGCGGTGTCGGTGCAACGCTCGCGACCGGCTCGGATGCGCCCGCCGCCGCGAACGAGACGGCGTACGCGGCGCTCCTCGAGGGTATGGACGAGGAGGTGACCGCGACGCTGCTGCGTCAGAGCGACCCGACCGGCGCTGATGAGGCGATCGGGCGGGCGCTTGAGCGCTATCTCGCCGCGCTCAGCGCGGATCCGGAATGTGCCGCCGCTGAGGAGCGGCTGCTCGTGCTCGCTGCCGAGTCGCTCGAGCGCGGCGACATCGGCCGTCAGGTGCGGGCGCTCGAGGACCTCACCGTCATCCGGCCACGCTCGTGGCGCGCTCATTACATCCTCGCCAAGCTGCGGGCGGAGGCAGGCCACATCAATGAGGCGATCGTCGCCTTCGAGCACGCGCATGCCGTGCGCCCGCTCCCTGACGCGGACGTCGTGCGCCTCGCGGAGCTCTACGCGAATGCCGGCGCGAGCGCCCCCGCGTTCGCACACCTGCGTCGCATCGCGCCGACGAGCGATGCGTACGGCGCAGCGCAGGAGCTCGTGGCGATCATCGCGCTGCAGCGCGGCGACCTGGAAGCGGGTCGTGCGGCGTTCGAGCGTGCTGTCGCCGCCGGCGCGGCAGGATGGGAGCTCCACGCGTCGTACGGCGCCGCTCTGCACGCGCGCGGCCAGAACGCCGACGCGATCCCGCGCTACGAGGCGGCGCTCGCGGCGAACGGTCCCGCGATCGTGCGGCTGAATCTCGCGCGTGCGTTGTACGAGACGGGTGACCGTGAACGCGCGGCGCGGGAGCTCGATGCGCTGCTCGACAGCGAGCGGAGCGGCGAGATCGCGGGACAGGCGCGACGCCTCCGTTTCGGGATCCGCCACGCGCAGCTCGAGCAAGCCCTCGAGACCGCGGGGAAGGGCGCCGTGGAGGGAGACGCGACCCGCTTCGCCGAAGCGCAGTCCGTCTTCGAGTCCGCCGTTGGGGTCGAGCCCGACCTCTGGGAAGCGCACTTCGGGCTCGGACTGCTCGCGCGTCACCGCGGCGATTCGGAGGCGGCCCTCGCGTCGTTCGCGCGGGTGCTCGAGCTCTGGCCCGAGCATCCCGATGCGCTGCACGAGCTCGGTGTCGCACTTCTCATGGCCGACGATGTGGACCAAGCCGTCGACGCGCTGGAGCGCGCGGCCGCGCTGCGACCGGCCGAGCCCGCGTACCTCGCTGACGCCGGCTTCGCCCAGATGCGCGCGGGGGATCTCGCCGCGGCGCGCGAGCGCCTCGAACACGCACGCACGCTGGACGCCGACGACCCGATCACGCGCGCTTACCTCAACGAGCTCGATCGCGTGCAGGCGGCGGTAGCCAAGGGCTCGTGACCAAGCGCATCGTCATCCTGGGCGGCGGCTTCGGCGGGCTACACCTGATCCGCCACCTCGAGAAGCATCTGAAGCGCGGAGAGGCGGAAATCACGCTCATCGACCGCTCCAACTACTCGCTGTTCACGCCGCTTCTCTATCAGGTCGCGACCGGTGAGCTGCCGCCGCATGCGGTCGCGTACCCGCTGCGTGTGCCGCTCGCGAAGGCCGGATTCCGCTTCCTCCGCACCGAGGTCGAGGCGATCGACGTCGAGAAGAAGATGGTGCGCACCGAGGACGGCGAGGTCGCCTACGACCACGTCGTCGTAGCACTCGGGAGCGTGACGAACGACTTTGGGATCCCCGGCGTCAAGCAGCACGCGCTCGTGGTGAAATGGCTCGAGGATGGCCGCGCGGTGCGGCACCGCATCCTGTCGACGTTCGAGGATGCCGCGCTCCTGCCGGACGCCGCGCGGCGACGCGAGCTGCTGTCCTTCGCCATCGTTGGTGCGGGCCCGGTGGGCGTGGAGCTCGCCGCATCGATGCGCGACCTCATGGCTCACACGCTGCGCAGCATCTATCCGAGCATCGACGTGCGTCACGAGCCCACCATCACGCTCATCGACGGCGCCGACCGCGTCGTGCCCGCCATGGATCCGCGGCTCTCCGCGATCGCGCAGCGCCGGCTCGACGAACTCGGTGTGCGCACGATGCTCCGGACTCTCGTGTCCGAAGTGGGGGAGGGCTCGCTCCGGACGAAGGATGGGACGGTGCTGACCGCGAACACCGTCATCTGGGCGGGCGGAGTGAAGACCAACCCGATCGTCGCCGCGACCGGTCTGCCGCACGCGAAGGATGGCCGGCTCAGCGTCGACACCTCGTTCCGCGTCGGCGGCCGCGACGACGTGCTCGCGCTGGGGGACGCCGCGCACTTTGAACAGGGCGGGAAGCCACTGCCGATGCTCGCGCAGGTCGCCGTGCTCCAGGCTCCCGCCGCGGCGGCGAACCTCGCACATCTCGTGCGCGGCGAGCCTCCGGTGCCCTACGTCTACAAACGGAAGGGCGATCTGGTCGCGCTCGGACGGACGAGCGCAGCCGTCGAGTTCGCGCGACCCATTCACCTCGTGCTGTCGGGTCTGCCCGCGTGGACGGTGTGGCGGACGAACTACCTCATGCAGCTCGTCGGCGGACGCAACCGCGGCACGCTCCTCGTCGAATGGCTGCTGTCCTATTTCTCGCGAAGGATCGTCGCGGACATCACCTAACACGTGTCGATGTCCCGCAAGCGGCTCCGAGTTATCCGTCGCCCTTCAACTCGATCCGTTCGGCAACAAGCACGATCGCGTCGCCGCTCTGCATCTCGATGACGAGTTTCACCAAGCCGTCATCAGTCCGCGTCGGGCCTATCGTCTTGTTGACCCAGATGCTCGGGCCCCATGGTTGTTTGCGCGAGACATCGAGAGTTCGAAGGCCCGACGCAATCGCGGTGACGTCTATGCCTTGATGGCCGAGGCGTATTTCCGCCGTGCCCGCTTCCCAGTCGACCACAACTCCCTCTAGAGAAGAGTCGTGTAGTGCAAAGTCCTCTATCACGAGTGGCCTCGATGCCGTCTGGCGGTACGCTCGCGCCTACCGCGCAGCCGCGCCCTCTTCGACCTTCTCTTCGTGCGCCGCGATCACTTTCTCCGCGATGTGCGACGGGCACTGCTCGTAACCCAGCAGCGTGGACGTGAAGGTACCCCGGCCGCCGGTCATCGACCGCAGATCCGTCGAGTAGCGGAAGATCTCAGCGAGCGGCACGTGCGCCTTGATGCTCTGGTGCCCCGCGCCCGCGCCGTCCATACCGAGCACGCGGCCGCGACGGCTGTTGAGATCCGCGAGCACGTCGCCCATCTGCTCCTCGGGCACGACGACCTCGACGTCCATGATCGGCTCCAGCAGGTACGGCTGGGCATCCTTGACGCACGCCTGCAGCGCGAGCGAGCCGGCGATCTTGAACGACATCTCGCTCGAGTCGACCTGGTGGAACGATCCGTCGAAGAGCGTCGCCTTGAAGTCGGATAGGGGATACCCCGCGATCACGCCCTTCAGCGCCTGCTCGCGGATGCCCTTCTCAACAGCCGGCCAGAAGTTGCGCGGGACCGAGCCGCCGAC
>JALYLT010000105.1 GCA_030774095.1 Chloroflexota bacterium | reverse complement strand
ATGTGCCCCGCCTGCGCCCACCTTCGACGTCGTCGGCCAACCGATCTCACTGACGATCGCACGGATGCGGCGCGCGTTCCGCTCGTCGACCGATGGATCCCATGACTGCGCATTCGCCGAGGCCTCACGCCGCATCCGCTGATCCTCGTCGGCCATGGCCAGGATCTCCGCCGCGAGGGCCTCGTCCGCCACGGGTTAGGGGCGCATCGCCTTCGCGAGCTCGATGAGCTTCTCACGCGTATTCAGCGCGGGCTCGTCGAGCACGCGTTCGAACAGCGCGTCCAGGATGCGGCCGACGTCAGGACCGGGCGGCATGCCGAGCTCGCGCATGACGTCGTTGCCGTCGATCGCCAGATCGCGTAGCGAGAACGCGTTCGCCGCGGCGATCTGCTCCTGCACGCGCTGCCAGAGGGCCTCGAGCGCGTACATGCGGGGCGAGCGCGCGCCGCTGCCGATGTTGTCCGCACGCCGCAGCGCGAACAGCGCCGGGATGTAGTCGAGCCCGATCTTCCGGATGAAGCGGCGGACGGCCGAGTCGGTCCAGTGGGTCTCGTACCAGAACATGTGGTTGCGGATCAGGTGCGTGACCTCCGCGACGGTCTCCTTGTCGAACTTCCAGCGCCGCAGGATCTGACGCGTCTTGAACTCGCCCACGAACTCGTGCTGGTGAAAGTGCCCGTCGGCGAACGTTTCCGGCTTCCCGATGTCATGGAAGAGGCCGGCGAGGCGCAGCACGAGGTCGCCCTCCGGGGTTGCGTCGACGGTCGCGAGCGAGTGCTCGAACACGTCCTGGGCAGCGACCTTGTCCTGCGGTGTCTTCTTGCACTCTTCGAGCTCGGGGCAGAGCACCGCGAGGAGACCGACATCCGACAACATGCGTAGTGCGACCGACGGATGCGGCGCGCCGAGGATCTTCACGATCTCCTGGTTGATGCGCTCCCCGGACAGGGTCGCCGCGAGATGCGCGTTCCGGCGGATGGCGGTCACCGTCTGCTCGTCGATGCGCATGTCGAGCAGCGTCGCGAAGCGCACCGCGCGCAGCATGCGCAACGCGTCCTCGCGGAAGCGCTCGTCCGGCTCGCCGACGGCGCGCAGCACATGCGCGTCGAGATCGCGCTGGCCACCGAACGGATCGACCAGCTCGCCCGGCGTGCCGTTGCCACCGGGACGCCAGGCCATCGCGTTCATCGTGAAGTCGCGCCGCGAGAGGTCGTCGACGAGCGAATCGGTGAATGCGACGCGGTCGGGACGACGGTGGTCGCTGTACTCGGCCTCGACGCGGTACGTGGTCACCTCGATCTCATGGTCACCGGACCGAACGACCACGGTGCCGAAGCGGTTCGTGTACAGCGAGCGCGAGAACAGCTTCTGGATCTCCTCGGGGGTCGCGTCGGTCGCGACGTCCCAGTCCTGCGGGTCGACGCCGCGGATCGCGTCGCGCACGCAGCCGCCGACGACATACGCGGCGTGGCCTGCCTCGTTCAGCTTCGCGACCACGCGCTCGACGTCCTTCGGGACTTTCAGATCCAATGCGGCGCTCATTTGATGAGTCTGGCAGGATTCGCCCGGCGATTGGGCAGGTGCCATAGAGCGATCCGACGCAGGACGTTAGGCGCTCTGCGGCGAACGAACGCGGCCGAGGAGATGACCGAGACCAAAGATCACGACCGCGAGAGCGATCGTGACCGGCACGTGTGCATTACTCCTCGCCGAGATACGCCTTGCGCACCATCTCGTTCGCCGCGAGATTCTTCGCGCTGTCCGAGAGGACGATCTTGCCGGTCTGCAGCACGTAGCCGCGATGCGCGATCGAGAGCGCCATGTGCGCGTTCTGCTCGACCAGGAGCACCGTCATGCCCTGCTTGTTGATGTCCTGGATCGTCTTGAAGACGAGCTCTACGAGCACCGGCGCGAGGCCCATCGAGGGCTCGTCGAGCAGTAGCACCGTCGGGCGCGCCATGAGCGCGCGACCGATCGCGAGCATCTGCTGCTCGCCGCCGGAGAGCGTGCCGGCGCGCTGCGTGAGGCGCTCCTTCAGGCGCGGGAAGAGCTCGTACACGCGCTCGAAGTCCTTCGCCAGCTCCGCGGGCGGATCGCTCCGCGCGTAGGCGCCCATCTCGAGGTTCTCTTTCACCGACATCCGCGAGAAGATCCGCCGGCCCTCCGGCGAGTGCGCAAGGCCGAGCCGGACGATCTCGTTCGCCGGCACCTTGGTGAGGTCGCGGTCGCCCATACGGACGGTGCCCTTGCGCGGGCGCAGGACCCCGGCGATCGTTCGCAGCGTCGTCGTCTTTCCGGCGCCGTTGCTGCCGATCAGCGTGACGATCTCGCCTTTCTCCACCGTGAGCGAGATTCCCTTGAGCGCCTGGATGTTCCCGTAGTACGTGTGGACCTGCTGGACCTCGAGGATCGGCATCAGGCGACCTTCGCCTTGCCGAGATAGGCCTCGATGACACGCGGATCGCGCTGCACGGCCTCGGGCGCGCCTTCGGCGATCTTCGTGCCGTGGTCGAGCACGGTCACGCGGTCCGACATGCCCATGACGACCTTCATGTCGTGCTCGATGAGCAGGATCGTGATCTTGCGCTCGTCCCGGAGGCGCCGGATGAAGTGCGTCATGCGTCCCGTCTCGTTGGGGTCCATACCGGCGGTCGGCTCGTCGAGCAGCAGCAGCTTCGGCTCCGTGGCGAGCGCGCGTGCCATCTCGAGCCGGCGCTGGTCACCGTACGGCAGGTTCTTCGCGGTCACCTCACCGCGTCCCTCGAGGCCGACGTACCTCAGCAGCTCGCGGCAGAGCTCGGCCGTCTCGCGCTCCTCGCGCCGCTCGCGCGGCAGCCGAAGGATCGCCTCGAACGGCGTGGCCTTCATGCGCGAGTGGTGGCCGACCATGACGTTCTCGATCGCGCTCATGTTGTGGAAGAGCCGGATGTTCTGGAAGGTGCGGGCGATGCCGAGGCGCGTGATGCGGTGCGGCGGCAGGCCCGAGATGTTGGTGCCGCCGAACATGATCGTGCCGCTCGTCGGTCGGTACAGACCGGCGATGACGTTGAAGAACGTGGTCTTGCCCGCGCCGTTCGGGCCGATGAGGCTGACGATCGAGCCCTCCGGGATGACGAAGTCGACGCTGGCGACGGCGACGAGCCCGCCGAACTGCTTCGTGACCGCGCGTGCCTCGAGGATGTTCTGCGTGGCGGTCATCGCTCCTCGCTCATCTTTCCACGTCCACCAGGACCGCGCGCTCCTGCTCGACCGCGCCTTCGTCCTCCTCGGCGGCGTGCAGCTCCGCGCGTACGCGCGCGCTGGGGAACAGGCCTTCCGGTCGCACGAGCATCATCACGACGAGCGCGACGCCGAAGATGAGCTGGCGGGAGCGGCTCACGTCCATGAGGCGCAGGTCCTGATTGCCGATCGCGTCGCCGATACCGTGCACGAAACCGGAGATCCAGTCGAAGAGCACACGGTCAACAAAGCCGAGCATGAGGCCGCCCGCAATGACCCCGCCGATGTTCCCGAGGCCGCCCAGGATGATCATGCAGAGCACGAAGATCGAGACGGAGAAGTCGAACTGCTCCGGCGCGATGACCTGCAGGTAGCTGGCCCAGATCGATCCGGCGAATCCAGAGAAACTCGCGCCGAGCGCGAACGCGAACAGCTTCGTGGTGACCAGATTGATGCCCATCGAGGCGGCGGCGACCTCGTCCTCGCGCATGGCGGCCCAGGCGCGTCCGACCCGCGATGTCCGCAGCCGCCCGGTGATGAGCACCGAGAGCATGAGGACCACGACGATGAGGTAATACCAGGGGATCGGATCGACGGCGAATTGCAGGCCGGGGATCTCGGGATAGCCGATCGGGTTCATCCCCTGGGTACCCTTCGTGATCTCCGGAACGTTCTTGATGACCAGCGGCACGATCTCGCCGAAGCCGAGCGTGACGATCGCCAGATAGTCGCCGCGCAGGCGCAGCGTCGGAGCGCCGAGGAGCACGCCAAACAGCGCCGCCACCGCGGAGCTGATGAACATCGCGAGGAAGAAGTTCACGTGGTTTCCCTCGCGGACGAATCCGATCGGGCTTACCGTCGAGGTGAGGAACGCCATCGTGTAGGCGCCGATCGCGAAGAACGCGGCGTACCCCAGGTCGAGCAGTCCGGCGAAGCCGACGACGACATTGAGGCCGAGCGCGAGGACGATGAACAGCGTGATCGGGATGGACTTGGCCTCCCATCCCAGCCCGAGCAGGCTGTTGACGACGGGGAACAGGATGGCCGCGCCGATGCCGACGATCGTTCCCAACATCTTCTGCTGGCGCGCCCTGCCGGTCGCCGTGTACCACCAGCCCAGGGTCGAGCGCGCGCGGCGCGGGGGGTTCTCGGGGGGCGGAGCCCCCCGGTGGCGTGTCATGCCTTCTCCCCGGTCTCCTGGCCAAGGAGGCCCGTCGGCTTGAACACGAGGATGATCACCAGGAGTGAGAACACGCCCACGTTCTCCCACTGGCCACCCGCGTAGGTCACCGTGAGCGCGGATAAGAGCCCGAGGACGAACCCGCCGAGCGCCGCGCCGTTGACGTTCCCGATGCCACCGAGGACCGCGGCGGTGAACGCCTTCAAACCGGCGGTGAAGCCGAGCGTGAACACCGTGTTGTTGTTGTACAGGCCGTACATCAGCGAGGCCGCCCCCGCGAGCACTCCGCCGAGCAAGAAGGTGAAGGCGATGACGCGGTTCACGTCGATGCCCATCTGCTGGGCCATCTCGCTGTCCTGGGCTACGGCGCGCATGGCCTTACCCATACGCGTGCTGCGGATGACCCACGCCAGTCCGAGCATGAGGGGGATCGCGAGAGACAGGACGAAGAGGTCCTTGAACGTGAAGCGGATGAGAGACGTGAAGCCGAACAGCTGGCTCACGAAGTCGTACTGCGGAAGGAGATCGGGGAATCGGCGCGGAGTCGGGCCCTGCCAGAAGAGGCCGATGTTCACGAAGATGAACGACACGCCGATCGCCGAGATGAGCGGCGCGAGCCGCGGCGCGCGACGGAGCGGGCGGTACGCAATGCGTTCCGCCAGGACATTCAGCAGGCCGCAGAAGATCATCGCGGCGAGCATCGCCAGCAGCAGGGCGAACCACGGCGTCCCGGTCGTCCCGACCTCGGTGCTGAAGCCGAGGAGCGTGAGCGTGCTGAGGCAGACGAACGTGCCCAGCATGAAGAGATCGCCGTGCGCGAAGTTGATCAGCTCGATGATCCCGTAGACGAGCGTGTAGCCGAGGGCGATGAGCGCGATGAACGCTCCGTTGGTGATCCCGATCATCACCGCGGCTAGAAAGAGGTCTATCCCGATCCCTCCCTCACATGAAAACGGGGCGGGAGACCGGATTCCTCCGGCTTCCCGCCCCGATTCTGCACTACGACTGGTGCTGGGCTACTTGGCCGCGAGCTCCTTGACGAATGACCAGGCGCCGCTCTTACCGATCGAGCCTGAGAACTGCGTCAGGGTGGTGTCGCCGCCCGCGTCGAACGACCACTTGCCGAGGACGCCGTCGTAGTCCTTTGTCCCCATGACGTTGGTCTGGACGGTTGCGCGGTCGTCGGCCTTGTCGCCCGCCTTCGCGATCGCCGCGAGGACGACCTTTGCCGCCTCGTAGCCGTAGATCGCGTACGGGTTCGGGTTGTTGTTGTTGAACTTGGCGTTGTAGTTCTTCAGCCACTCGGAGGCCTTGCCGGTGTACTTCTCCGGCGGAACGCCACCGAACGTGGAGTAGACGCCCTCACCGGCCGGGCCGGCCTGCTTCAGGAACTCTGAGCAGTTGATGCCGTCCGGTCCCATGAACTTGACCGTCGGCGCGACCGCCTTCAGGTCCTTCACGAGCACTGCCGGGTTGTTGTCGACGATGCCGCCGTAGTAGACGAGGTCGGCACCGCTGTCCTTGATCTTGTTGGCTAGCGCGCGGTAGTTGTCTGCCTTCTGCGCGCCCTCGTAGCCGGCTTCGGCCAGGCCGAGCGCCTTCGCCTTCGCGCGGAAGACATCGGCGATGCCCTTTCCGTACAGCTCGGTGTCGTGGACGATGTAGACCTTCTTCGCGCCGAGCTCCTGTGCCCAGGTCGCGCCCACGGCGCCCTGGATGTCGTCGGCGGGAACGACGCGCGCGTAGTTGCGCTTGCCGTTCGGGTAGTACTTGCCCGGCTCGTCCGGCTCGGCGCCCTTCTCAGGACCCTTCGTCAGACCCGGGTACGTGTTGGCCGGCGAGACCATCACCATGCCGGCCTGGTTGAGTAGCGGGATCGAGACCTTTGCCGCGCCAGAGTTGTACGTCCCGATGTAGGCCACGACCTGCTTGTCGTTGATGGCCTTGCGGGCGTTCTCCGCCTCCTGCGCCGCGTCCCATGAACCCTTGGCCGCCGTCGCGTCGTCAAGCGCGTCGTACAGGACCGTCACGTTCGTGATCTTGGTCTCGTCGATCGCCATCTTGATCGAGTTCACGATCTCAACCGTCTGCGTGCGCGACGCCCCGGTCATGGGCAAGCTCGAGATGATCTTGACCGTCTTGGCCGTCGACGCACCTGTGGTGCCGCCCGTTCCAGCACCGCCACACGCGCCCATAACGAGCGCGAGAGCGGTAATGGCCGCGGCGGCGGATATCCAGCGTCTCTGCATGCGAACCTCCCTAGCGGTCTGATCGGATATGGCTCGACCCTGGCGGGCCGCCTCCCTGCGCCGACAGCCGCGTAATCGGGCAAGTCTGCGGTCGAGCGCTCTGTGCGTCAACGAAGACCAAAGACCACCCTTGCTAGGCTCGGTGGATGCGGTTCCGCCGCGCTACCGCGCTCGTTCCGCTCCTGTTCATTGCCGCTGCGTGCGCCGCGCCGGCGCCGCAGAGCTCGCGCGCCACGCCGGTCTCGACAAGTCCGCCGGATCGGGCCCCCGCCGGCCTTCCTGCAGGGAGGGTCCTCTTCAGCAAGGGCGGCATCGACCTGTGGACCGCCGCTCCCGACGGGGGCGGCCGGGTCGCCGCCACCACCGACGGCGCGACGGGTGGCGGGTACCTCGGCGGTCGGTGGTCGCCCGACGGCGCGCTCATCGCCGCCGAGCGTGCGGTGCCGGGCGAGGGTGGGGCATCGCTCTTTCTCATCCGCACCGGCAGCGCACCGCTGCGGCTCACAAGACCCGACACCTTCCTCGACGGCTACGCGTGGTCGCCCGATGGTCGCTACCTCACCTACGGTGAGGTGATCTCGGGCGGCACGGCGGCAGCCGGCGGATCGCTCGCGGGTGCCGTGGGTGACGTCCACCTGTATGACGTGACGACGGCCACCGACATGGTCGTGGGACCGGGGACACATCCTGCCTTCACGCCCGACGGCACCCACCTTGGATACGCGCACGTCACCGGTGCGATCGCGCTCGCCGACCTGCGCGTGCTCGCGTCAGGCAGACCAAAGGAGTTCCCGACGCAGATGCTCGTGACGCTGGCCGAGCTCACGCGCTACTCGACGAACATCGCGCCGAAGGGAATGGGCCTCATCGGTGGCCCGCAGTTCTCGGCGGACGGGAAGCTCATGGCGTACGCCGCGATCGAGAAAGGTCCGA
>JALYLT010000104.1 GCA_030774095.1 Chloroflexota bacterium | reverse complement strand
GCGCTCGGCTCGTCGCTCAGGATCGCGCGCGGCTCGCCAGCGATGCCGAGCACGACATCGCGGCGCGTCGGCACCGTTGGCGCGCACGAGGTGATGACCGGCGCGAGCAGGACGAAAAGGGAAAAGAGGGCAGCGCGTGCGGGGCGGGACGCCGTGGCGGTCGGCTCCGGTTAGCGGGGTGCGCCGGCGCTGAGCCAGTCGTCCTCGTTGCTGTACTGCTCGACGTCGAACTGGCCGCCGACCGGATAGCGCACCGCGGGTGCGGTACTCGCGCCGATCACGCGGAGCTGGAAGCGGAGCCAACGTGCGTACGCGTTCTCATCCACCGGCGGCTGCGTCTTGAAGTAGTCCTTGATGACCGACGGCGGCGCCGCCGCCGCGGCCGCCGTCGGGACCGCTTCAGGCTTCACGGCCAGGTCGAGCGAGCCACCCAGGACGAGCGCGGCGAAGCCGAGAGCCATCGTCGCCTCGGACAGACGGCCGACGAACCCGGTCCGCCACCACGGCACGGTCGACTGCGGCTCGACGCGTGCGGCGAGGCGCACCCGCGCCGGCGAGAGCAGCGTCCCGCGCTGCCGGAGCGGCGCATACGCGCGGTCGAGCGCGAAGGAGATCGTCGAGAGGTCGCGGAGCGCGGCGTCGCAGCGCGCGCAGCCGTCAGCGTGCGCCTCGAGCTCGAGCCGCTC
Organism: Chloroflexota bacterium; assembly: GCA_030774095.1. Lineage (GTDB taxonomy): Bacteria > Chloroflexota > Limnocylindria > P2-11E > P2-11E > CF-39. Next base: position 7,098 of record JALYLT010000104.1, on the reverse strand, counting down.
GCGCGGATGCAGCTCTCCCGTGAAGAGATCTGCCATCTTCTGCTCGGCCGCGCGACATGCCACGGGGAACAACCTCATCGCGGTTCGCCTTGGAGCGGCTCGGTGACCGGGGCGACCGTCCTCTTCGAAATAGGCGCAAGGAAGGCCATCGGTTCGATGCCGAACTCCGGGTGTGCCGAAAGATGCGCTCGGAGGCGCCGGAGGGCGTAGTGGAGGCGCGATTTCACCGTCCCGATCGGGCAGTCCACCACCTGGGCGATCTCGGCGAGGTTCAGGCCGTTCATGTAGTGGAGGACCACGACGATCCGGTGCTTGGGTCCCAGGGTGTCGACCGCCGCGAGCACGATGCGCCGCAGCTCGGCCTGCTCGGCGAGGACCGAAGGCGAGCGCTCCTCGCTCTGGAAGGTGTCATTCGCGGAGTCCTCGAGCGCGCTGATGATGACGCCCTTGCGGGGGCGCCGGTTGTACGAGAGGTTGACCGCGACTCGATACAGCCACGGCCGCAGCGACCCCTCGGGTTCGAGGCGAGCAAGCGCGCGGTGCGCGCGGGTGAATGTGTCGACCGCGATCTCCTCCGCGGCCGAAGGATCCTTGGTGATCGCGAGGCCGAGGCGGAAGAGCCCGTCGCGGTAGCGGTAGAAGAGGGCATCGAACGCGAGCATGTCGCCGTCGCGCGCGGCGTAGACGAGCTCGCGATCGGTGCGCCGATCCTCGTCGTGTGCCTGCCGTCGCGCGGCGTGCTCGGTCACAGGTCGTCCGGAAGGTAGCGGCGGATCGCGCGCACATTGCGGGCCGGTGTCAACGTCGCGCGCTCGACGACGGCACCCGACTGCGGTGCGTGCAGGAACTCGCGCTCGCCGGTGGCGATCGCGGTGTGCGTGATGTGCTCGTCACCGAAGAAGAACAGGTCACCTGGCCGCGCTGCGCTCACCGATCGGCCCTCCATCGCCTGCTGGTCCGCGTCACGATCGAGACCCACCCCGTTCAAACGGTACACGAGCTGTGTGAATCCAGAACAGTCGATCCCGTCCGCGGTCGTGCCGCCCCAGAGATACGGAACGCCGAGAAAGCACTCCGCCGTGCGGAGGAGATCCGACGTGGCGGGAAAACGGGACGCGAGCTGCGCGATGTCGACGGTATCGCGGAAAGCGACCCAGCCGTCGTAGCTGATGCGCAGCCACTCCCCCTGCCGCTCCTGGATCGCGAGCGGCGCGGCGACGGGCAGCCGATCGATGATCGGAGCCGCATCCGTCGGCGCGGAGCGGACGTCCGCCACGACGACGCCGACGATGCGCCGTTCCGGAGCGCCGACCTCGTCGAGATGATCGGCCTGCACCCATCCGAAGTAGTGATCCGGACCCTGCGCGTAGAACCAATCGCCGTCGCGCGCGAGCAGCGCCAGGCGCTCGCCGTAATGCGCTTGATCGACGCGCTCGGAATCCTCATCGGGCTCGGCGCGCAGATCCGTGAGCCCGCGATTCACGAGCGCCTGCGGCGGGCGCACCATCGCGACTGCGAGACGCGGCGCAGCGATGGTCATGCGCCGGCCTTGTACCGGAGAACTGGCTTGCGCGCGGCGCCGACCTCGTCGAGACGGCGGAGCGGCGTGTTCCGCGGCGCGTCGCGGACCGCGGCGGGATCCGTCGTGACGCGTTCGGCGATGCGCAGCATCGCGGCGGCGAACGCATCGAGCGTCTCCGTGGGCTCGGTCTCGGTCGGCTCGATCATCATCGCCTCGGGCACGATGAGCGGGAAGTAGACCGTCGGCGAGTGGAAGCCCTCGTCGAGCAGGGCCTTCGAGATGTCGAGCGCGGACGCGCCCTGCTTCTTCTGCTTCGCCGCGCTGATGACGAACTCGTGCATCGGCGGCCGCTCGTACGCCACGTCGTATGCGGGGCGGAGCAGCGCAAGGAGGTAATTGGCGGAAAGGATCGCGTCGCGTCCCGTCTCCACCAGGCCCTCCTCTCCAAGCGTCTTCATATAGGTATAGGCGCGGACCAGTACTCCGAAGTTCCCGAGGCGCTGTTTGATCGTCCCGATCGAGTCGCCCTGCCCCGTGGGCACGCGGTCCTCACGCGCGCTGTCGTAGTGGTACGTGCCGTCGGCGTCACGCTCGATCCACGGCTTCGGCAGGAATGGACGGAGATGCGCTTTCACACACAACGGACCCGCGCCGGGCCCGCCCGCTCCGTGTGGCGTCGAGAAGGTCTTGTGCACGTTGATGTGGACGCAGTCGAAGCCGAGATCGCCCGGACGCGCCACGCCGAGAAGGGCGTTCATGTTCGCGCCATCCCCATAGACGAGCGCGCCGGCAGCGTGCACCGCGTCGCACACCTCGCGCACGCGCTCCTCGAACAGCCCGAGCGTGTTCGGGTTCGTCAGCATGAACCCCGCGACGTCGGGACCGAGTGCGCTCTTGAGCGCATCGAGGTCGACGTTCCCGCGCGCGTCGCTCTTCACGGTCGTGACCTGGTAGCCGCACATCGCCGCGGACGCGGGGTTCGTTCCGTGCGCGGAGTCGGGGACGATGATCCGCCGGCGCTGCGCGCCTTCGCCACGCTTCGCGTGATACGCCTTGAATACGAGCAGCGCGGTGAACTCGGACTGCGCGCCGGCCTGCGGCTGGAGCGATACGAAATCCATTCCCGTGATCTTCACCAGCATCTGCTCGAGCTCGTACGCGAGCGCGAGGACGCCCTGCGTCGTGCGGTACGACTGCCGCGGATGCACGTCGGCGAAGAGCCCGGCCACGCGGTCGTTCACCTTCGGGTTGTACTTCATCGTGCACGATCCGAGCGGATACATCCCGGTATCGACCGAATAGTTCAGCTGCGCGAGATGTGTGTAGTGGCGCACGACCTGCGGCTCCGTGAGCTCGGGGAGCCGCAGCGGCGCCTTCCGCTTGAACCGGTCGGGGATCTCGGCGGTCTCAGTCGTTCTCACGTGGCGGCCGTTCCGCCCGGGTCGTGCGAGCTCGAACAGCAGCGGCTCGAGCGCCGGCACCGGCGTCTTCGCGCCAACGTCCGGGATCACGTGTGTGCGGACGGTCACCCGGTCGCCACCGTCTCCCCGGATCGCGCGAGCTGTGCGACCGCATCGACGAGCGCATCCGCATCCGCTTCGGTGGTGAGCTCGGTGCACTGCACGATGATGTCGTCGCGGCCCTCGCGGCGACCGTGCACGAAATGCGACGCGGTGACTTCCACCTGGATCCCCCGTTCGATGAGCGCGTTCCGAAGGTCCCATCCGCCCATCTCGGTGCGAAGCGTGAAGCGGTCGAAGAACGGCCCGTCGTTCGCGACCCGGCAGCCCGGGAGCGCGGCGAGGCGTTTCGCGAGCGCATGCGCGCGCGCAACGCCGGCGCGCGCTGCGGCGCGCAGGCCCTCCGGCCCGAGCAGCGACATGTACACGGCCGCGGTGATCGCGGCGAGCGCCTCGTTCGTGCAGATGTTGCTCGTCGCCTTCTCACGGCGGATGTGCTGCTCACGCGTCTGCAGCGTGTTCACGAATCCGCGCGTCCCGTTCGCGTCGACGGTCTGACCCGCGATGCGGCCGGGCATCTGACGCACGAGCGCTTCGCGGCACGCGAAGATGCCGAGGTGCGGGCCGCCGTACGACATCGTGATGCCGAGCGGCTGGCCCTCTCCGACGACGATGTCGGCGCCGAGCACACCCGGCGGCTCGAGGAGCGCGCACGCGTGCGGCTCCGTGACCTGCACGCACAGCGCGCCGGCGGCGTGCGCCGCGTCCGCGATCTCGCGAACGTCGACGAGCGTTCCGAACGCGTCGGGGTGCTGCACGATGAGACAGGCCGCGCCCTCGGCGGACGAGGCGAGCTGCGCGGTCGGCACCTCGACGATCTCGAGCCCGGGCCCGCGACCATACGTTCGCAGCGTGCGCCGGTAGGTGAAGTCGACGTCCGTGGCCACGACCACCTTGTGGCGCCCGGTGATACGAACGGCCATGAACGCCGCCTCGGCCGTGGCCGAGCCGCCGTCGTACATCGACGAGTTCACGACGTCCATCGCGAGAAGCTCGGCCATCAGGGACTGATACTCGAAGACCGCCTGCAACGTGCCCTGGCTGACCTCAGGCTGGTACGGCGTGTACGCGGTGAGGAATTCGCCGCGTAGCGCGAGCACCGGAACGGCCGCGGGGATGTAGCGCCGCTGGATCGATCCGCCGATGAAGAATGGCCCGTCGCCCGCGTTGGTGTTCATCTTCGCGATGCGCTCGAGGTGCGCCTGCACCTCCAGCTCGGAGAGACCGGGCCCGACGCCGAGCTTCGGATGACGTGCGTCCTTCGGGATGGCGCCGAGCAGCTCGTCGATGTCGCGAACGCCGATGCGGGCGAGCATCGCGGCTCGGTCGGAATCGGTGTGCGGCGAGTAGGGGTTATTCCCCACCGCTAATCTCCGCCGGCGCCGGCCGTCTCGCCGATGTGCGCGCGGTAGTCCTGCGCGGAGAGGAGCTTATCGATCTCGCCTTTGTCGGCGAGCTTGACCTTCACCAGCCAGCCCTGCTCGTACGGCGACGTGTTCACGAGCTCCGGCTTCTCGATGACCTTCACGTTGCGCTCGACGACCTCGCCCGAGACCGGGCTGTAGATGTCCGATGCGGCCTTGACCGACTCCACGACGCCGAGGCTCGCGAACTGGCGGACGCTCGCGCTCTTTTCCGGCAGCTCGACGAAGACGACGTCGCCCAGCTGCTCCTGCGCGAAGTGCGTGATACCGATCGTGGCCGTGTCGCCTTCGAGGCGCACCCACTCGTGCTCCTTCGAGTAGCGCAGGTCGTCGGGAACGGCGCTCACTGTGGCCTCCGATAAAAAGGTGTCTTCACTACCGTAGCGGGAACGTCCTTGTCGCGGATGCGGACCGCCAGGGTGGTGCCGGCCTTGGACAGCTCGGTCGGAACGTAGGCCAAGGCGATGTTCTGGGCGACGGTCGGCCCGAACGTGCCGCTCGTGACCTTCCCGACCACCTTGCCCTCGGAGGTCACGTCGTGGCCATGGCGTGCGACGCCACCCTCGACGACCAGCCCGACGATGCGCCGTTTGGGGCCGTCGGCCTTCTGCTTCGCGATCGCGTCCCGGCCGACGAACTCCTTGTCGAGCTTGCATGTCCAGCCGAGGCCCGCCTCGATCGGGCCAGTCGTCTCGTCGATGTCATTCCCGTACAGCGAGAAGCGCGCCTCGAGCCGCAGCGTGTCACGCGCGCCGAGGCCGACCGGGACGAGCGCATCTCCGCGGCCCGCGACGAGGAGCGCCTGCCAGACCTGCACGGCATCCGCGTTGTCGACGAAGACCTCGAAGCCGTCCTCGCCGGTGTAGCCGGTGCGCGCGATCGTCGCCTCCGAGCCGGCCGCGCGCGTCATCTTCACGCCGAACGGCTGCAGCGCGGCGACGCTCCCGCCCGCGACCTTGGCGAGGATGTCCGCCGCACGCGGTCCCTGGATCGCGATCAGCGCCGTGTCGGCGGAGCGATCGGCGAAGGCGACGTCCTTCGGCAGGTGCTTGCGGACATGCGCTGCGTCCTTCTCGACGTTCGCGGCGTTCACGACCATCAGCACGTGGTCGGCGGCGGTGCGGTACACGATGACGTCGTCGACGATCGTGCCTCCCTCGTTGCAGAGAAGCCCGTACCGCGCCTGTCCGACTTCAAGGCCGGCGATGTCGCTCGAGACGAGCCGATCGACAGCGGCGAGCGCTCCAGCGCCGTCGAAATGGAATTCGCCCATGTGCGAGAGATCGAACAGCCCCGCGGCTTCGCGCACGGCGCGGTGCTCAGCGACGATCCCGGCGTACTGGATCGGCATCTCGTAGCCCGCGAACGGCACCAAGCGCGCGCCGAGCTGCAGGTGCTCCGGATAGAGCGGCGTCCGCCGGAGTGCCGCGTCGGTCGTCATGCCGCCGGTCGCGCGGCGTCGATCGCGCGGTCGAGCACCTCGCGGTAGGTCTCGTACGACAGCATTCGACGCGCCTCGCGGGCCGGCACCCAGCGAACGTCGTCGTACTCGTGGTCATGCCGCGACACGTCGCCGCCGTCGGCACGCATCAGGAAAAAGTGCACGAACTTGTGCACGCGCTCGCCCGGGACCGCGAACCAGTAATCGGTGACGCCGATCGGCGCGATGATGCTGACGTCGAGACCGGTCTCTTCGCGCACCTCGCGGATCGCCGTCTCCTCGATCGATTCGCCCGCGTCGGGCGTGCCCTTTGGGAAGACCCACGTGCCGTCGCTCGTGCGGCCGTTCAGCACGACCTCGAGGTCGTCGCCCGCGCCGCGCGTCACCACGCCACCCGCGGCGGTGGTGGTGCGCACTCTGGTCGGACGGCGCGAACGATCGGCGGGCACTCGGATCACAACAGGCGCGTGCCGTTGATGACGAGCGCGAAGCTGCAGTGAAGGAACTCGGCCGCGCGGCGCGACAGCATCATGCGCGACAGGAAGATCTCGAAATACTCCATGAGCGGCGCGACCTCGGTGTCGATGGTCAACTCGAGGGTGATGAGCTTTTCCTTACGGCTCACCTTGACCTCCGAAGAGGTCGCGGCGTAGTTCACGCGGTCGTGGATGTCGAAGGACGTTGTCTTCGGGTTCCGGACGCGACTGCGGTGCACGTCGCTCTTGTCGGCGATGATCACGGCCGCGGACACCGCGCTCACGGGCAGGCCGCCCTCGGACTCTTCGTGATTCGCGATCGCGCCCATGATCGTCGCAACGTCCTCGAGCTCGAAGCCGTTGTCGACGAGGATCGCTTCGGAGAGGAGCGCGCCGGTCTGGCCATGGCTCTCGCGCGTGATGACGTTGCCGATGTCGTGGAGGTAGGCCGCGACGGCCGCGACCTCGCAGCGGCGAGCGTCGTGCCCGAGAGATTTCAGAATGAAACGCGCGCCGTCGGCAGAGGTGTTCGCGTGCCGTTCGCCGTGCTCGGTGTAACCGATGGCGCCGGTCTGCTGGTTCGCTGACCGGATGTACGTCTTGACGCGCGGGTCGGCCTTGATCGTGTCGAGCGTCGGACCTTCGCGCTTCGCTTCCGCGGTCGTGCGCGTCTTCGTCTCGGTGCGGTGGGTCTTGGTCAGCTCGTCCGGCGCTA
>JALYLT010000103.1 GCA_030774095.1 Chloroflexota bacterium | reverse complement strand
GTCTGCGCCGGATGGCCGAACGGATCCGCGACATAGCCGACGCGCATCGCGCGTCCGAACGATCCCGAGACGCGCAGCCCTTCCTGGAAGTTCCGGAGCAGCGACTCGCCCGAGACGAGCAGGTTGTCGGCGAGCACGTACCACGGTCCGATGAGAAGGCGGTCCGCGCGAACGAGGGCTTCGATGCGCGAACGGTCGTCCGGACGCTTCTCGAGGTAGTCCTCGGCCCAGATGGTGTGGCCGTCGAACGTGAATGAACGGAACGCGGCATCCCGCTCGAGCAGATCGAGAAGCTTCGCCACCATCGGCACGAGCCGCGCGCGATACCCCTCGAAGCGCTCGTACCACTCGCGATCCCAGTGCGTGTGCGGCACGACGAAGGCACGCCAGCGCACGCGTCGCCGCAACAAGGCGACCGCGAGCGGAGCGGTGAGTCCGGAGATCGTGCCGAGGATCGCACCGGCCGTGACGTCGATCGGGTAGTGCACGCCGACCGCGACACGCTCGAAGGCCACCGCGAACGCGAAGAGCAGCGCGGGGACGCGCCACGCCGGCGCGACGTGACCGAGCGCCACCGCGGCGCCGAACGCGAACGTCGCATCGCCCGAGGGGAACGAAAAGCTGGCGGGCTCGTCGATGAGGGGGCGCGGGAGGTCGAGGACGACGGTGAACGGACGCGGCCGTTGCACGACGAGCTTCAGCAGCTCGGCCGTGAGCCAGCCATCGCAGAGCCCGAGGTAGACGGTGAGCGCGCCCCAGAGCCCGCGGCGGCCCCAGTCTCGCGAGCGAGCGACGAACAGCCCGGCGATCCACCAGACCAGTCCGTTCCAGTTGAGATACGCGACCATGATCGCCAGGAAGGCGAGCAGCAGGTTGTTCGAGACCGCGGTGACGATCGCGCCATACAGCTGGCGGTCGAACGCGAAGACCTGGTCCATCAGCGGCGAACGTGTCGCCACACGAAGAAGCCGACCCCCACGACGATCAGAGCCGCGACGAGATAGTCGAGGCCCTTCAGCGAGTGCTTCAGCTCGAGCCAGTGATCGCCGAGCTGCATCCCGCCCCAGACGAGCAGCATCACCCAGGGGATCGCGCCGAGGACCGAGAAGAGCGTGAAGCGCCACAGCGGCATCCGCGCGATCCCGGCTGGCACGGAGATGAACGTGCGGACGATCGGCAGCATCCGCGAGAAGAACACCGTGACCTCACCGAACCGCGCGAACCATCGCTCCGCGAGCTCGAGATCGTGAGCGCTGATGAGGACGTATTTGCCGTATCTCTCGACCAGGGGCCGGCCGCCATATGCTCCGATCGCATAGCTGGCGAGCGAGCCGAGCGTGTTCCCGAGAACGCCCGCGAGCACCGCACCCCAGTAGCTCCAGGGAGACGAGGTGAGTGGCTCGACGAGTCCGCGCGACACGCTCCATCCGGCGAACGGAAGGATCAGCTCGGATGGCAAGGGGATCGCGCAGCTCTCGATGGTCATCGCGATGACAACACCGACGTAGCCGAACCGCTCGTAGAGCGATTCGAGGAAGGGCAGAACGATCGCGTCGAGCGCTTCGAGCACGCCGGTATGATGGCCTCACGACGGGAAGGGTGCGTGAACTCAAATTGGAGGGACGCATGCCTGACGATCAGCTGACACTCGACGAACAGCTCAAGGGCGGGATCACCAAGATCGGCTCGGCGGATCTCGTCGTGGGCATCCCAAGCTTCCGCAATGCGGGGACCATCGGCTATGTCGCGGCGACCGCGGCCAAGGGTCTGCGCGAGCATTTCCCCGGCGCGCGCGTCGCGATCGTGAACGCGGATGGTGGCTCGCAGGACGGCACGCCCGATCGCGTCGTGGAGGGCGCGTCCGGTGTGCCCGTGGCCGTGGGCCGTTACGTCGGACCGCCGGGCAAAGGCTCGGCGTTCCGCGCGATCTTCACCGCGGTCGGCATGCTCGGCGCGCGAGCGTGCGCCGTCGTGGACAGCGATCTGCGGAGCATCACCCCCGAGTGGATCGGGCGGCTCCTCCTCCCGGTCACGAACGGCGACGCCGACTACATGACACCGCTCTACGCGCGGCACAAGCACGACGGCACGATCACGAACTCGGTCGCGTATCCGCTCACGCGTGCGCTCTACGGACTCCGCGTGCGCCAGCCGATCGGCGGCGAGTTCGGGTTTCGCGCCGACCTCGCGCGCGCATATCTCGATCAGCCGGTGTGGGACACGGACGTGGCGCGTTTCGGCATCGACATCTTCATGACGACGACCGCGATCGCGCGCGGCGCCCGCGTGGCGCAGGCGTTCCTGGGCGCGAAAGTGCACGACCCAAAGGACCCCGCGGCGGACCTCGGGCCGATGTTCACGCAGGTCGTCGGCACGCTCTTCCGGATGGCGGCGGAGAACGAAGCGATGTGGTCAAAGGTGCGAGGATCGAAGGACGTGCCGCTCATCGGCGACGTGATCCCGGTCGAGCCCGAGGTAGTGCCGGCGGTGGCTGCGCGCTTGCGCGAGAAATACACCGCAGCGAAGAGTGCTCACGAAGCGACATGGCGCGAGATCCTCTCCGGGCCGGTGCCGGACAAGCTCGACGCTGCGACGTGGGCACGCATGGTGTTCGATCACCTCGACGCGGCGCTCCGGCGCCCGACGGAGAGCGAGCCGCTCGCGCGCTCATTGCTGCCGCTCTACCAGCTCCGGACCGCGACCTTCATCGAAGAGGTCCGCGACATGACCACGACGCAGTCCGAGACCGTCATCGAGGATGGCGCGCACGCCATGGAAGAGGAGAAGGGCAGCTTCATCGAGAGACGCAGCAAGCAGAGCAAAACGGAAGGCCGCCCGGCCACCGCGTGAGCGTTTCGCTCAAGGAGGACGCCCTCGTCCTCATCACGGAGAACGACGGCTCCCTGACGCTCGGGAGTGCGAGCCCGTTCGGGCTCTATTACCACGACACGCAGTTCCTCTCGGGTTACGCGCTGCGAGTGAATGGGTCGCCGCCGATCCTGCTCTCGGCGAACACCGAGCAGAACTACGTCGCGACGTTCCAGCTCATGCGCTCGGAAGGCGCGACACTCGGGACCGCACGTCACACGGCCGGGGCGCTCTCGATCCGGCGCACCCGCTTCCTCGCGGACGGCCTTCGCGAGCGCATCGGGGTGCTCAACGCCAACCCCCTTCCGGTGCGGGTCGCGCTCGAGCTCGAGTTCGAGGCGTCGTTCCGCGACATGTTCGCGGTGCGCGGCTACCGCGAGGTCGCCGCGACGCCCCACGAGATCAAGCGCGGCACGCGCGAGGGCGGCATCGTCTTCGAGCGCGTGGGCCGCGACGCGGTTCGTCGCACGACGGACATCACGATGCGCCCGGCGCCCGATCGCATCGAGGGCAACGTCTTCTACATCGAGCGCGAGCTGCCACCGCAGGGCGTGCTCACGATCGAGCTGATGGTGATCCCGCGCGAGGACGGCGCGGGCGCCGCGCCGTCGCCGGACCGCTTCGACGACGCGATCGACGCGCTCAACGCGCGTTACCGCCGTTTCCTTCGTGGCTGCGCCCGCTACACGACGAGCTCGGAGACGCTCGACGAGGGCCTCATCACTCGCAGCGCGCTCGATCTGCGCGCGCTGCTGGAGTTCCACGACAGCGGCCCGTACCCGACCGCCGGCATCCCCTGGTACGCGGTCCCGTTCGGACGGGACGGCCTCATCTGCGCGTATCAGACGCTCGGCTGGGAACCCGACATCGCGCGCGGCACGCTGCGGCTTCTCGCGAAATACCAGGGACAGAAGGTGGACGACTTCTCGGAGGAAGAGCCGGGCAAGATCTTCCACGAGCTGCGCCGCGGAGAGCTCGCGCGCCTCGGAGAGATCCCGCATCGCCCGTACTACGGGTCGGTCGACGCGACGCCGCTCTTCGCGCTCCTCGTTGCCGAGACCGTGAAGTGGACGGCTGACCGCGAGTTCTGGCGCGAGCTGCTGCCCGCGGCGGAGCGCGCGCTCACCTGGTGCGACACCTACGGCGATGTGGACCGCGACGGGTACGTCGAGTACGGCCCGCGAGCATCCGACCTGAAGAGCCAGGGCTGGAAGGATTCGCCGCAATCGCTCTCCGAGCCCGACGGGACGTGGTCGAAGCTGCCTGCGGCCCTCGTCGAGGTCCAGGCGTATCTCTACGCCGCGAAGATGGGACTCGCGGACCTGTACTCGCTCGACGGCGACGCCGCCCGCGCCGACCGGCTCCGCGGCGAGGCGCGTGAGCTGCGCGAGCGTTTCGAGCGCGACTTCTGGATGCCCGACCAGGGCTGCTACGCGCAGGCGCTCGACGGCGACAAGAAGCAGGTGCGCGCCGTGACGAGCAACGCCGGCCACGCGCTGTGGTGCGGCATCTCGAGCCCGGACCACGCCGCGGCGGTGGTTCGCCGGCTCATGACCCCGGACATGTACACCGGCTGGGGCATCCGCACGCTCGCGAGCACGTATCCGACGTACAACCCGATGAGCTATCACAACGGCTCGGTGTGGCCGCACGACAACTCGCTCATCGCGCAGGGCTTCGCGCGGTACGGCTTCCGCGAGGAGGCCGCGGAGATCACGAGCGCGCTGATCGAGGCCGGCCGCCGCTTCCCCGATGCGCGCCTGCCCGAGCTCTTCTGCGGCTTCCAGCGCGACCTCCGCTTCTCTTCGCGGCCGGCGGATTACCTCGTCTCGTGCATCCCTCAGGCGTGGTCGGCAGGAATGGTCTTCCTCTGCCTGCGCACACTGCTCGGGCTCGCCCCCGACCTTGCGACGCAGCAGCTGCTCATCGATCCGGCGCTGCCGCCGTGGCTCGAGCGGATCGACGTCCGCGACATGGAGGTCTTCGGCGAACGCGTGACGTTCCGCGTGCGCCGCGGCGCGAAGGGCGACCACGTCGCCGGCGGGCAGGGCCGCCTCGCGCAGACGAGGATGGCCGCTCCCGCGTGACCCGCGGCGTGCGCCGCATCCTGTTCGTGCACTACACGACGCCACAGATCCTCGGCGGCGTCGAGCAGATCATGGCCGCACACATCGCAGCGCTCCAGGCCGCGGGCAAGGAGGTCGCGGTGCTTGCCGGCCGCGGCGGAGCGAAGCCGCCCGGCGTGCGTGTCGTTCGCGTCGCGGAAGCTGACTCGCGCCACCCCGTCGTCGAGCGGGATCTCGCCGCGCTTTCGCAAGGCGTCGTCAGTCCGGAGCACGGGAAGCTCGTCGCGCGCCTGGCGGCGAAGATCCGTCCTCACGTGGAGAACGCCGACCGCGTCGTCGTGCACAACGTCATGACCATGCCGCTGAATCTCGCGCTCACGACCGTTCTCGCGTCGCTCGCGCGCGAGCATCCGGGGCGATTCATCGCGTGGACGCACGACATCTCGTACTTCGACGAGCGCTACGCGGCGCTGCGCCGCGAGGGCGCGCCCTGGGACACCGTGACGCGTGCGATACCGGGTGTTCGCTACGTCACGGTGTCAGAGGAACGCGCGCAGCAGCTTTCCCAGCTCACCGGGCTCGCGCGCAGCGAGATCGAGGTCGTGACGAACGGCGTCGACGTCGGCGAGGTGCTCGGTCTCGCGCCGACCGGCCTACATCTCGCGCAGCGCCTTCGGCTCTTCGACGCGGACCCGCTCCTTCTCCTGCCCGTCCGGCTCACGCGGCGCAAGCGCATCGAAGCGGCGATCGACGCGACCGCGGTCCTTCGTCGCCGCGGTCGCGCCGCGGTGCTCGTCGTCACGGGGAGCGTCGGACCGCACGACGCAACGAACAACGCGTACCTCGCCGAGCTCTCGGCCCGCGCGAAGCGGGTTGAGGGAGTGCACCTCCTTGCCGCACTCGGCCTGCGTGTCAAGTACGGCACGGTCGTCGATCTCTACGCGCTCGCCGACGTGCTCGTCTTCCCGAGCGAGAGCGAAGGCTTCGGCATCCCGATGCTGGAGGCTGGCTTGCACCGCATGCCGATCGTGTGCAGCGACATCCCGGCGCTCCGGGAGACAGGCGGTGACGACCCGATCTACGTCCCGCCGAATGCGAGCGGCGAGCGCATCGCGGACGCGATCGAGCGGGCGCTCGACACGCCGGTCATGCGCATGCGCGTCCGCGCGCGCGAGCACGCCTGGCCGCGTGTTCTGCGCGAGCGCGTGCTACCCGTCATCCTCGAGGGTGCCACATGAAGTGCCTCGTCGCGATCATCGAGCCGGAGCGCGACCGCGCGGTCGTCGACCTCGCCGTCGCTCTAGCCGCAGGCGAGGAGCTCATCCTCGTGTCGGCGATCGAGGTGCCCGAGGGCGAAACGCTCGCCTCGGTGCAGCCCGACGCGCGGCGTATGCGTCGCACGCTGGATCAGCTCGTGCCGGCGGACGCACGAGCGCGAACATTGGTGACCGTCGCGCGACAGGGCTGGCAGGCGATACAGGAGACGGTGGCGAGCGAACGTCCCGAGCTGCTCCTGCTCTCGTGGCGACGTCCTGGCTGGGACCTTCTGGGGACGACCATCGAAGACGTCCTCCGCAATCCGCCGTGCGACATCGCCGTCGTGAAGGGCCCGCTGTCACGCGCGCGACGGATCCTCGTCCCGGTCCGCGGCGGACGCTACGCGGATCTCGCCGCGAAGGTGGCGATCGGCTGGGCCCGCGCGCGCGGTGGCAGCGTCACACTGCTGCAGGTGCGAGCGCCCGGACGGCGCACGCCGACCCTGTACCAGCTGCTCGGCGAGCGCGCGCTCGATGAGCGCGTCGATCGTCTGGTCACACGGACCGGAGATCCGGCCGATGTGATCAATGAGGAGCTCGCCGAGCACGACGCGATCGCATTCGGGGCGACCGGCCGCAAGGATCAGGAGGATCCGCTCGGGCCCGTCGGTCAGGCGATCGTCGCGAACGCACGCGCCGCCGTTATCGTGCGCACCGCGACGCCGGTGAGCCCGGAACTCACGCTCCCGTTGCCCACGCTGCCGCCGGACCGCGCCGATCGCAGCCGGGTCATCGGCGAGATCGTCGACAAATGGTTCGTGCAGAACACGTTCAGCTCGACCGAGTTCGCGGACCTGCGCCGCCTGGTCGAAGCGAAAGAGCGGCAGGGCCTGACCATCTCGGTCGGCCTCCCCACCTTGAACGAAGAGGCCACCGTCCGTCGCGTCATACGCGCGATCCGCACGCGCCTGATGGAGCGCTTCCCGCTCGTCGACGAGATCGTCGTCATCGATTCCGGTTCGGACGACCGCACGCGCGACATCGCGCGCGAGGAGGGCGTCCCGGTCCATATCCATAGCCAGATCCTTCCCGGCACCGGCAGCTACGTCGGCAAAGGCGAGGCGCTCTGGAAGAGCCTCCACGTGCTTCGGGGCGACATCGTCGTCTGGATCGATACGGACGTCTCGAACGCGCACCCGAAATTCGCCTACGGCATCGTCGGTCCGCTGCTCATGCGCCCGGACCTGCAATTCGTGAAAGCCTTCTACCAGCGGCCGCTGCGTGTCGGAGGCGAGCTGCAGGCGACCGGCGGTGGGCGCGTCACCGAGCTCACGGCGCGGCCGATCCTCAACCTCTTCTTCCCCGAGCTCTCGGGCATGGTGCAGCCGCTCTCCGGCGAACAGGGCGGACGCCGCGCGCTGCTGGAGCAGCTTCCCTTCTTCACGGGCTACGGTGTCGAGACCGGCTTGCTGATCGATACGCTGCAACGCACGGGCCTGGGCGCCATCGCGCAGGTCGACATGAAGCAGCGCATCCACCGCAACCAGACGCTCCTCGCGCTCTCGAAGATGAGCTTCGAGATCCTCCAGGTCGCGCTCAGGCGCGTTGGCGAGGCGCACGGCGAACGGCTCTGGGACGAGGCGAACTCCTCGATCAAGCTGATCACACCCGAGCCAGGCGGAAAGCTG
>JALYLT010000102.1 GCA_030774095.1 Chloroflexota bacterium | reverse complement strand
CATCGAGGAGCGGCGCGTCTACCTCGGCCAACCGCCCCTGTACCGGCTGCAGCTCGGGAAGGATGTTCGCTGGGCCTACTCCGACAATGAGCGGGACAAGCTGATCAAGGACATGAAGCAGCAGGCCAGGACGAAGCGTGACGATCGCAAGAAGGCCGCAGGCGAGAAGGCCGACGCGGAGGGCGGCGACAAGGCGACAGCCCGCGCGCGACGGCGCGCGGCCGAAGCGACCGTCGACGCCGAAGCGGACGCTCCGGTGAACAGCGATGAGGGCAGCGACGACGGCAAGGGCGGACGCGAGCCGGCGATCGCGCGCTACAAGGGTCTGGGCGAGATGAACTCCGAGCAGCTGTGGGACACCACGCTCAACCCGGCGACGCGCACGCTGAAGCAGATCACCCTCGAGGACGCCGAGCAGGCCGACCTCGTGTTCGACGAGCTCATGGGTAGCGAGGTCGAGGGCCGTAAGAAATGGATCATGGCCAACGCAAAGAAGGCAGCGCTCGACATCTGATGGCGAAGCTTTCCGAGCTGGGCGTCGACTTCCAGCACTGGTGCTTCGCGTGCGGCCAGCTGAACGACAGCGGCCTGCACCTCGATTTCGACGTGTCGCGTGGACGCGCGGAGACGACGTGCACGACGCAGCGCAGGCACCAGGGATACGACGGCACGGTGCACGGCGGGATCGTCACCGCTCTCCTCGACGAGACGATGGGTTGGGCGATCTTCCATCAAGGGATCTGGGGCGTCACCGCGCGGCTGAACGTGACCTTCCGGCAGCCGGTGGCGGTGGGTGAGGAGCTGCGCGTGGTCGGCGAGGTCGTGCGCGAGCGCAGCCGCTCGATCGAAGCGCACGGCACGGTATCGCGCGCGAGCGACGACGCGGTGCTGGCGGAGGCCGACGCGGTCTTCGTCCTGATGCCGGAGGAGCAGAGGCGCGAGCTCGAACGACGGTACTCGCGGACTGATGAGACATTTGCGCGCGTGCGCGCCGCGGTCGCCGCCGAAGAGCGGGGTAGGGAGCACGGGATAACGTGATCGACGAACCGAAGAACGACCGCGTGATCGGCATCGAGCTCGAGCACGAGATGCGCCAGGCGTATCTCGACTACTCGATGAGTGTCATCGTCGCGCGCGCCCTGCCGGACGTTCGCGACGGCCTGAAGCCGGTGCAGCGCCGGATCCTTTACACGATGCACGAGATGGGCCTGCGCAACGATCGCCCCCTCCGAAAGTCCGCGGCGATCGTCGGCGACGTGATGGGGAAGTACCACCCGCACGGTGACGTCCCGATCTACGACGCCCTCGTGCGGCTCGCCCAGGACTTCGCCGCGCGCTATCCGCTCGTCCAAGGCCAAGGGAACTTCGGCTGCTTCTCGGGCGACACGAAGGTCGAGCTGTACAACGGCGAACAGAAGACGCTCGCGGAGCTCGTCGATATGGCGCACCGCGGAGCGCGTGTTGATGTCTTCACCGTCGATGCTCACCGCAACGTGCGCATCAAGCCGATGCGCGCGCCACGTCTGGTCCGCCGCAACGATCCGGTGGTGAAGGTGACGCTCGAGTCCGGCGTCGAGATCGTCTGCACCCCGGACCACCGCTTCATGCTCCGCGACGGCACGTACCGCGAGGCGCAGCAACTCAAGGCGAAGGACCAGCTCATGCCGTTCGCGCGCTCGTCGATCCCCGAGCGTCTGCATCGGACGGGCGCGTTCCCGATCCCGGCCAGCCTCACGCAGAAGGTCGCGAAGGTAGAACCAGCCGGCCGCGCGGACGTCTACGACCTGACCGTCGACGTCACGCAGAACTTCGCCCTGGCGGCCGGTGTCTTCGTGCACAACTCGATCGACGATGACCCACCGGCCCACATGCGCTACTGCGTCACCGGAGAGACGCTGGTGCGCACGACGAACGGAACGGTCCCAATTTCAAAGATCGCGATCGACGCCAAACCGGATTCCGACACGAAGATCGATCATGAACTCGTTGGGCGGAACGGTGACCCCGTTCGGGCCACCCGCCTCTTCCACTCTGGGAGTCATCCGACGCTGCGCCTGCAGACGCATGAGGGCTACGAGCTGACCGGTACTCGGAACCATCCAGTCCTATGCCTGGTTCCCGTCGTTGGCGTGCCGATGCTCATCTGGAAGCTGCTGGAAGAAGTGCAGCCGGGTGACCGTGTCGCCCTCTTACGGAAATCTCCACCGAGCGGCGGCCCGCTGGATGAACGGGAGTGGCAACTTGCGACGCTAGCCGGCGGAATGGTCACCGAAGGGTGGGCATCCGAGAGCCGCGCGGGCTTCAACAACGTGGACGTCGACTACTTCACAGCCGTCGTCGCTGCGTATGACGCGCACGTGGGCGGCGCGCGTTACGCGTACTCGCGCACGATCAAGTCGGGAAGCCTGCTTCAGGAGCTCGACATCCAAGAGATGACGCGCTTCCGGGCGAGCCCTCTCGCCGAAATGATCGGCCTGCGGAGCGCGCACAAGCGCGTTCCATCCTTTGTCTGGGACGCCTCGCCGGCGTTCAAGGCGGCGTTCCTCCGGGCCGCCTTCGAGGGGGATGGATCATCATCGATCCTCAAGGTCCGCGGTGGCAACGCCATCCAGATCTCGTACTCGACTCGTAGTCAGGGACTGGCAACGGACATCCAGCAGCTCCTTCTGGAGTTCGGCGTCGTCGCGAAGCAATGCCACTACGACGATGATGAGATCAAGTTGGTGATCACGAACCGCCGAGACGCACGGCTCTTCTCGAAGAACATCGGGTTCTTCGGACGGAAGCAGTGCAAGCTCGAGGATGAGCTCGCCCAGATCCCGCTAACAAGCTCGGCACTGAGCCATGACCACGTCCCATTCGTAGCCGCTTACATTCGATCCGAGGGCGCGACGCGTTGGGCCGACCGCGACTGGCTTCGCAAGCACAACGTGGATCGCATCGAGCGGTGGGAGCGCGACCGAGAGGCAATCCGCGCACACATCACCAACGAAGAAACACTTCGGGTCGTCGAGCCACTGGTGGATGGCACGTACTACTACGCCGAGGTCGAGTCGCTCGACGACGCGGGTGTCCAGCCGGTCTACTCGGTGCGGGTCGATGCGGACGACCACGCGTTCATCACGAACGGTTTCGTGAGCCACAACACAGAAGCCCGTCCCGCCGCGGTCGCGAACGAAATGCTCGCTGACATCGACAAGGACACGGTCGACTGGGTCCCCAACTACGACAGCCGGCACATGCAGCCGGTGGTCCTACCCGCGCGACTGCCGAACCTACTGGTCAACGGCTCCGCCGGCATCGCCGTCGGCATGGCGACGAACATCCCGCCGCACAACCTGACGGAGGTTGCCCTCGCGACGAAGCGGCTCATCGACGACCCCGAGCTCACGACGGACGACCTGTGCAACACGATCCTCGGGCCAGACTTCCCGGGCGGCGGCCTCATCTACCGCTTCGAGGAAGAGAAGAACGTCGAGACCGGCAAGGCCGAGCGCATCGACGCCATCCGCCGCGCGTACGCCAATGGTCGCGGCCGCATCCTGATGCGCGCGAAAGCCCACGTCGAAGACATACGCGGAAACCGCCAGGCGATCGTGGTGAGCGAGCTCCCGTACGCCGTGAACAAAGCCTCTCTCATCGAGAAGATCGCCGACCTGGTCACGAACAAGAAGCTGCAGGGGATCAGCGACATCCGCGACGAGAGCGACCGTGAGGGCATGCGGATCGTCATCGAGATCAAGCGCGACGACAGCGCCGATCGCGTGCTCAACAACCTGTACAAGCACACGGCGATGCAGTCCGCGTTCAACCTGAACATGCTCGCGCTCGTCGACCAGGAGCCGAAGACGCTCTCGCTCAAAGAGGTCCTCCAGCACCACATCGACTACCGCAAGACCGTCATCCGCCGGCGCACCCAGCACGACCTCACCAAAGCGAAGGAGCGCGCGCACATCCTCGAGGGCTTCAAGATCGCGCTCGATCACATCGACGAGGTCGTGAAGGCGATCCGCGCGAGCAAGACCCCGGAGACCGCGCTCGCGAGCCTCCAGGAGAAGTTCGGGCTGAGCGAGCTCCAGGCGAGAGCGATCCTGGAGATGCAGCTGCGCCGCCTGACCGGTCTGGAGCGCCAGAAGATCGACGAGGAGTACCAGGCGACGATCAAGCTCATCGCCGAGCTCGAGTCCATCCTGGCCAGCCCGCGCCGCATTTCGGGCCTGATCAAGACCGATCTCGACGAGCTCACCGCGAAGTACGGCGACGAGCGGCGCACGCTGATCGCCGACGACCTGCCGCGCCAGTTCACCGACGAGCAGCTGGTCGCCGACGAGGACGTCGTCATCACGCTGTCGAGCCGCAATTACGCCAAGCGCATGCCGCTCTCGACGTATCGCGCGCAGCATCGCGGCGGTCGCGGCATCATCGGGATGCAGACAAGGGACGAGGACGACGTGCAGCACCTCGTCATCGCGCGCAACCACGACAAGCTCTACGTCTTCACCGACCGCGGCCGCGTGTTCGCCCTCAAGGTCTATGAGCTGCCGGACGCCAGCCGCACCGCGAAGGGCACGCCGATCCAGAACATCCTCGAGGCGATGCAGCAGGGCGAGCGCGTCTCCGCGCTCGTCGCGCTGCGCGATACGACCTCAGCCGAGTTCCTGATGATGGCCACGCGTAAGGGCTTCGTGAAGAAGACCGCCTTGTCCGAGTACGCGACGGTCCGCCGCGCCGGCCTCATCGCCATCGCGCTTCGCAAGGGCGACGAGCTCGCGTGGGTCGCGGCCTGCGCGAAGGACGACCGCGTGATCCTGGCGACACGCAAGGGCAAGGGCATCTCGTTCAAAGCCTCCGACGCGCGGCCGATGGGCCGCTCGACGCAGGGCGTGACCGGGATCCGACTCAAGAAGGGCGATGAGATCGTCGGTATGGGGATCGCCCGCCAGCGCACCGAGGTCCTGTCCGTGACGGCGAACGGCTACGGCAAGCGCACCTCGGTCGACGAGTTCCCGACCCAGGGCCGCGGTGGCCAGGGGGTCATCCTCGCCTCGCTCGGATCAAAGACGGGTGACGTCGCGGCGATGCAGATGGTCGACGAGGGCAGCCAGGAGATCCTCCTGATCTCGACGACCGGCGTCGTGATCCGCACGCCGCTCGACCAGATCCGCGTCCTCGGCCGGCCCACCATGGGCGTGAAGGTGATGACCACCGGCGACGCGAAGATCGCGTCCATCGCCACTTTCACCACGACCCGGCCGACTCAGACGCAGCTCCCGGTGAAATAGCTCCCTCACAGCCAGACTGGCGACGGCCCGGACCTGTCAATCGCGCGTACGAATTCGGTCGCAGCAGTACCGATCGCGCCCATTTGGCCGTTGTTTCGACGCATGCACCCCGATATGGTCTCCCGGACGGACGAGGTCCCGGGCTTCGGTCGTCCATCAAAGCGAGCAGGCAGACGCCACGGGACCACGGTCTTGAGAGGGAAGGCATCGGGTTGATCGCGCTCGACGACGTCAGCAAGCGCTACCCGAACGGGACATTCGCGCTGCGTGACGTGGACCTGCGCGTCGATTCAGGCGACTTCATCTTTCTCGTCGGTGCGTCCGGCGCCGGCAAGTCAACGCTCATCCGGCTCCTCATCCGCGAGGAGCTCGCGACGACCGGTCGGGTCGTCGTCGACGGTGAGGACGTGGGACGCATGCCGCGCTCGCGGGTGCATCGCCTTCGCCGCAAGGTCGGCGTGGTGTTCCAGGACTTCAAGCTCCTGCCGCGCAAGACCGTCGCCGAGAATGTGGCGTTCGCGCTCATCGTCACGGGTCACGAAGGGCGCCTCGTGCGGGAAGAGACCGAGCGCGCCTTGTCGCTCGTCGGCCTCACCGCGCGGCGCGATCACTTCCCGGGCCAGCTCTCCGGCGGAGAGCAGCAGCGCACCGCGATCGCACGCGCGCTCGTGAACCGGCCACGCATCCTCATCGCCGACGAGCCCACCGGCAACCTCGACCCCGTAACGAGCTGGGAGATCATCAAGCTGCTCACGCGCGTCAACGAGCTTGGGACGACGCTGGTCATGGCCACGCACAACGCTGAGATCGTCAACGCGCTCCGCCGTCGCGTGGTGCACCTCGATCACGGGATGGTCGTGCGCGACGAGCGCGAAGGGCTGTACGCGGCATGAGGCGCGTCGGTTACGTGCTCAGCGCGGCGGGTCAAGGCTTCTGGCGCAATCCGGTCATGAGCCTGGCGTCGACATTCACCGTGACGCTCATGCTGCTGCTCTTCGCCTTCTTCCTCACGGCCGACCGCGGTCTGCAGGCCGCGGTGGGCGTCCTCGAGTCCAAGGTCGAGCTCGCGTCCTTCCTCGATGACAGCGCCAAAGTCTCGGAAGTTCTCGCGCTCAAGGCGCGCATCGAGGCGGATCCCGCCGTGTCGCGCGTCGAGTACGTCACCAAGGAGCAGGCCCTGCAGCGCCTCCAGGACATCGCGGAGCGGCGCAAGGATTTCGTTCTCGCGGACGTCGATGCGAACCTGCTGCCGGCGTCGCTCGAGATCAAGCTCTCCGATGCGCGCCAGGCGAAACGACTCGGCGACGAGCTGCGCGCCGAGATCGGCGGCGGCGTGGTCGCCGACGTCATCGACAACCCCCAGGTAGTCGACCAGCTACTGACGATCACGCGCGTGCTGTCCATCGGCGGCATCGCGATCCTCGCGATGATGCTGTTCGTGGCGCTGTTCGTGATCGTGAACACGATCCGCATCGCGGTGCACGCCCGCCGGGACGAGATCGAGATCATGCAGCTCGTCGGCGCCTCGGACGCCTTCGTGCGCTGGCCGTTCATCCTCGAGGGGATGCTCGTCGGCACGCTCGGCGCCGTCGTGGCGCTCTCGATCGTGTTCGCGGCATCGGGGCCCGTGACCGGCGCGATGCTCGATTTCCTCGTCACGTTGCCGATCTCGCTCGGGCCTGAGTTCGCGTTCCAACTCGCCGCGAGCGTGCTTGGTGTGGCGCTCCTCGTGGGCGCGGGGGGGGCGACACTGTCGGTGCGCTCCCACCTCGCCAAGTGACACTGCGTCGCGTCTTGACCGCGAGTGGCCGCGAGTGGGAGCATGCGCCCGTTATGGGAACTCCCCGGGATCGCCGGGGAGGTGGGTGGAGGAAGAGCGGACTGCGCGCGACCGTCGTCGCGCTGGCGGCCCTCGCCCTTTTTGTTGGCCAGCAGTTCCCTGCAGCTGCCGACGATCCACTCCAGGAAGCACTGCGCCGCAAGGAAGCCCTCGAGCGCGCCGTCGCGGTCTCGCGCCAGAACGCCGAGCGCTACAAACAGGCGGCGAACCAGTTCCAGTCCGCGGTCGACTCGGCGAACGCGCGCATCTCCGACCTCGCCGCGAAGCAGGCGTCAGCGCAGACCGAGGCGGAAGCGCTCGGCTACCAGATCCAGATCGCCGAGGAGCAGCTCGCCCTCGTCGCGTTCCAGCTCGACGAGACGAAGGCGCTCGCGGACTCACTGAACGCGCAGGCAGCGCAACAGCAGCGCCAGCTCGTGGCACGTGAAGACCTGTACGCGAAGCACCTCGTCGTGACGTACCGGCAGGCGCTCATCAGTCCGCTCGAGATGCTTCTCTCGTCGCGCACGCTGACGGAGTTCGCGAACCGCGTGCAGCAGATGATCTTCGTGAACCGTGGGGACCAGCAGCTCGCGAACGAGATCCGCAGCCTTCGAGCGGACACAGCGGCGAAGCTCGACGACGCGTCGGGCAAGCAGCGAGAGATCCTGGGCCTTCAGGAGCAGATCGCGACGCAGCGCGAAGGTCTCGCGGCCGACAAGGCCAAGTACGACCACCTCATCGCGGAGATGCAGACCGCGATCGCGCAGACGGACGCGGCGCGCGCC
>JALYLT010000101.1 GCA_030774095.1 Chloroflexota bacterium | reverse complement strand
TGGCCCTTGGCGCACAGCGTGGCCGCCAGGAGCGCCATGCCCGCACGGATGTCGGGGCTGCGCAGATCCGTCCCGTACAGCTGCGACGGTCCGGTGACGACGACGCGATGCGGGTCTGCGAGCACCAATCGAGCGCCCATGCTCTCCAGCGATCCGACCCAGTACATGCGCCCTGGGTACATCCACTCGTGAATGAGCACCGTGCCCTCGGCCTGCGTCGCCATCGCTGTCGCGATGCTGCTGAGGTCCGATGGGAAGCCGGGCCAAACCTGCGACTGCACCTTGGGGATCGCGCCTCCGATGTCCTCCTCTATGACGTAGTGGTCCCTGGACTTCACGAAGAGGTCGTCGCCGCGAACCTCGGTCTCCACGCCGAGTCGCTTGAACACGAGGCGCGTCATCCGCAGGTACTGGGGGACCGCATCCTTGATCGTGATCTCGCCGTGGGTCATGGCGGCAGCGCCGATGAGCGACCCGACTTCCATGTGGTCGCTCAGGATCGTGTGCTCGACGCCCTTTAAGCGCTCGGCACCGTCGATCGTGATCGTGTTCGTGCCGATGCCGTTGATGCGCGCGCCCATCCTCATCAGCGCGATCCCGAGCTGCTGCACGTGCGGCTCGCTCGCGGCGTTGCGGATGACTGTGCGGCCCGAAGCGAGCACGGCGGCCATGAGCGCGTTCTCCGTGGCGGTGACCGACGGCTCGTCGAGGAGGACGTCCGCACCCTTGAGACCGCTGGTGTGCAAGCCGTACCCCGAGGTCGTGACGTCAAGCTCCGCACCGAGAGCGCGTAGGGCGAGGAAATGCGTGTCGTTGCGGCGACGGCCGAGAACGTCGCCGCCCGGGAGTCCAAGCTTGACCTTCTTGAGGCGCGCGAGCAGTGGCGCGGCGAATAGCAGAGAGGTGCGGATCTCGCGGGCCAGGGCTGGCGGGACCTCGGTGTTGTTCAGGCCTGCGGCCGTGATGCGGACGGTGGTCGCATCGAGCTCCTCGACCGTCGCCCCGAGCGCGCCCGCGATGTCGACCATGCCGCGAACGTCGCGAATGCGCGGGACGTTGTGGAGCGTGACCGGCTCGTCGGTGAGCAGGGCCGCGGCGATCAGCGGCAGCGCCTCGTTCTTGTTGCCCGCGGGACGGATCTCTCCGCGCAGCGGCGTGCCGCCCTCGACGATGAAGCGTGCCATCGGCGGCGTAGCCTATCCGACGCTCGTCGCTGCGGTGCCTGAGGTCACTCGCGATCCGTCATTCGAAAGCGAGCACGAGTTCGAGTCCAGAGGACGATTCCGATGATCGCGCCACCGGTGATCGCCGCCGCGAGACTGCCCAGCAGGGTCGTCGTCAGCATCGTTGCGCGCTCCGCTGCGCCAGGTGCCCCAACGCGCCAACCGAGCGCATCCATCGTGAGATTCACGACAAGGAATGCAGCACCGCCTGCCAGGGCGCACATCCAGGCGAGCTTTCCGGCAATCGCACGATCACCCAACCCGAGACCGAGCGCAGCTCCCGAGACACCCGCGACGATGCCGGCAGCTGGTGCGAAGAGCAGCGTGAACACGTTATGGACCGGCAACGCGGGGCCACCCGATTGTCCGAGAACGAGGCTCCCGAGGAATGACAACGTGAGCGCGACGAGGGTGGCGCTCGATGCGAATCCGGTGCCCCCAGCCAGTGCCATCCGCCTGCCGGCAGCCGCCTTCGTGAGGCGCGACATCGCCGAGCCCCAGACCGCACCGCCTGCGAACATGCCAGTCAGGGCCGCAAGAGCGGGCAGCGCGAATCTGAGCGCATCGCTCGAGTACCACGGCATCCTCTCATTCACGACCGCGCCGGCTGCGAGACCGAGGATCGCCCCCGGGATCAGGACGAACGTGGTCAGCCCTGCGCTCGAGATCGCGACGCGCACCGCTACGCCCTAATACCCGATGGCGACGGCGGGCTTCATCTGATCGACGCCGCCGCGGAGCTCGCCGGTCTTTGGGTCGATGAGGATGGCGTTCGGGCGCGCGAACCACGCCGACATGAGCGTCTCTTCCTTCACCTCGACCTCATGACCCAGCGCAGCGAGCCCGGCGCGCACCTCTTCGGGGATGCGCGAATCGACCAGTAGCCCTTCGCCCTCGTCGTGCACGCGCGGGCGGTTCACCGCGTCTTGGGGCCCGTCGCCGAAGTCGATGACGTTGACGATCGCCTGCGGCACGGCGCTCATGATCTTGCGGCCGCCCGGGGCGCCGACCGCGAGCAGCGGCACGTCGCCTTGGACGATGAGCGTCGGCGATCCCGCCCACAGCACACGCTTTCCCGGCGCGATCGAGTTCGGATGACCCGGCACGGGGTCGAACCAGGTCATTCCGTCCACCAGCACGACGCCGGTCCCCTTCGGTACGAACCCGGATCCGAAGCCCTGTCCGAGCGTCTGCGTCAGCGAGACCATCATGCGGTCCTTGTCGACCGCGTTGAGATGAGTCGTGTGATCGGCGAGCTGCGAGAAGCGGTACAGGAAAGCCGCCCGAAGCGCCTCGGCGACCAGATGGAGGTGATCGACGCCGCCACGCTCCTTTGCGCCCACGGGGAACGCGTCGAGCACCGTGAGAGCGCGCGCGACGGTGGGTCCGCCGGTGAGGCCATCGAGCGTGATCACGCGATGACCGCGGTACATCGTCTGGAGCGGCGTGCCAACGCGCGCTTCGTACTTCGCCAGATCCTCCGCGCCCAGCACGCCTCCGTTCGCCTGCACTTCGGACACGATCACCTCAGCGATCTCGCCGCGGTAGAGCACGTCTGGACCTTCGCGCGCGATGTATTCGAGGGTGCGCGCGAGATCCGTCTGGATCACGCGGTCCGATGGCTCCGTCCCGATCGGCGGCCGCAGCGGCGCGCCGCTCGGACGGAAGAAGATGCGGCGCGCATCACCCGCCTTCCAGAGGCGCTCCGCGTACATCGCGAACGACAGCGCGACATACCAGTCGATCTCGAACCCCTCGCGGGCGAGCCGGATCGCCGGCTCCATCACCCGCGCGCGCGGCAATGAGCCGTAGCGCTCGAGCGCGAGGCACAGCGCCGCGGCCTGACCGGGAACGCTCACAGAGGTCGCGCCGTCGATATTGGCGCCGTCCTTCACCGCGGGCCACAAGTACATACCCGCGCGCGCACCGCCGCCCACGAGCTCGAACATGTCGGGACGCGCAGCGAGCGGCGCGCGCGTGGGGCCTTCGACCGACGCGACGGTGCCATCGGCGAGGCGGATGACCAGACCGGCGATCCCGCCGATGCCGCTCGTAAACGGCTCGACGACGCCCATCACGAACGCGGCCGCGACCGCGGCGTCGACGGCATTGCCGCCGTCGCGCAGCATCTCGACGCCCGCCTCGGCCGCGAGGTGATGCTCTGCCGTGACCATCCCGCCGCGAGCGACTGGCTCGGTCTTGGAGTGGTGCCACTGGCTGCGGACGTCGGTCATGCGCGCGGATACTAGGCGTGAGATGCGCTATGCCGCCGTGGGCTTCGATCTTCTCACCGCGCTGCTCGACTCGTGGTCGCTGTTCGCGGACGTCGCGGGCTCGCGCGAGCTCGGTATGCGCTGGCACGCCGCATCGCAGTCGTTGCTGCGCGGGAGACCGTACCGCCCGTTCGAGGACATCGTGCGTGATGCCGCGGGCACCGTCGGCATCGACGGAGCGAAGGCCGACGAACTGCTGCGGCGCTGGGGCGAGTCCGCGCCGTGGCCCGACGTGCCCGACGTTCTCTCGCATATCACTTCGTATGCGCGCTTCATCGTGACGAACTGCTCCGAGCGTCTCGGCGCGCTGGCGTCCGCGCGCGCGGGCACGTTCGATCTGGTGATGACCGCGGAGCGCGCCGGCGCGTACAAGCCGGATCCGCGCCCGTACCGCGCCGCGCTGGACGCGCTCAGCTTGCAGCCCGAACGCGTGCTGTTCGTCGCGGGGTCGGCGCATGACGTTGGAGGCGCGTCGCGCGCGGGTATGGACGTGTATTGGGCGAACCGCGGGCGCGTCCCTGCGCCCTCCGATGCGAAGGCGCTGCGCGAGGAAGAGGACCTGCGCGGCCTCGTCGACGTGCTGGAGGGTTAGCGATCCCCATCGGCCGCGACGCCATCGTGCTGCGCGACGATGGTCTGCCGTGCGATCCGCGGACGGATCTCGACTGGCTCGACTGGGTCGCGGCGGGCGAAACGCGCAACTGGTGCCGGAACGACCTGCTGCTCGACTGGCTCGAGGAGTACCCAACGATCCATGGCTTCCTGCGCGACGACCACGTTCCCGGCTACGACGAGACGTTCGATCTCGGGCGCTTCCTGATGCGGCAGGGACGCGCGTTCGAGAAGGCGGTCCTCGCCGATCTCGCGCAGCGCTGGCAGCTCGTCCGCATCACGCACCGGCCGGATGAGGCACGGCTTCTCTCGGCCGCGACGGCGACGCACGAGGCGATGGAGGCGGGGGTACCGATCATCGCCAGTGGTGTCCTCCGCGATCCGGAGCTCCGCATGTTCGGCGTCGTGGATCTGCTCGTCCGCTCGGATGTGCTCGGCCAGCTCTCACCCAGCGCGTTCGTCGGCGATCCGCTCGAGCTCGCGGCGATCGGGCTCTCGCACGGGCGCCACTACCGCGTCGTCGACGTCAAGTTCAAGACGCTCGACCTCCTGAAGGGTGGCGGGCTCTCCACGTCGCCGAGCGATCTCGACACGCTCGCGCAGGCCTGGGTCTACAACGAGGCGCTCGGCCGGATGCAGGGCTACACGCCTCCCGCGTCGTACGTCGCCGGCCGCGCGTGGAAGCAGGGCGACGACCGTGGCGACCGCGCCTGGGAGCGCCTCGCGCGCGTGCCGCACGACACGTTCGTGCGTGGACGCAATGCGGATCTCCGCGAAGTCGTGCAGCAGGCCGCGGCATGGATCCGGCGACTGCGCACCGAGGGTGCGGAGTGGCGTGTCCTCCCCCTCCCATCGGTGCCGGAGCTTTGGCCGAACATGAAGGCGGACCAGGACGGTCCGTGGCACGACGCAAAGGCGAAGATCGGCGCCGCGCTCGCCGATCTCACGCTGCTCCCACGCGTCAACGCGACGCATCGGGCGCGCGCGCACGAGGCTGGTGTGACCCGCTGGGACGATCCGCGCACGTCGTCGCTACTCCTTGGGATCAGCAGCGAGAAGGAAGCGGCGATCGTCGACGCGGTGCTCGCCGTGAACCGGCCCGGCGGCGAGACGGTCCGCCCGGAGCGGATGGTCGTCGCGACGCAGGTCTGGCGGCAACGCGCGGCCGTGGAGGTGTTCGTCGACTTCGAGTTCCTGCCGGACTTGAACGACGACTTTGCCGCGTTCCCGCGCAAAGGCGGCCAGTCGCTCATCTTCCAAATCGGTTGCGGCACGTACCGGGGCGCGCAGTGGCGTTTCGAGCAGTTCACCGTGGACGAGCTGTCGCTCGCGGCCGAGGCGCGGATGATCGACGCGTGGCTCGCGAACCTGCACAGCGTCGCCGCGGAGGCCGGCTGCGACGTCGTTGACGCGCGGCTGGTGCACTGGTCGCCGGCCGAGACGAGCAACTTCGAGCGCGCGTACGACAACGCGCGGGCGCGCCATCCCGATCGCGACTGGCCGGTCCTCACGTGGTTCGACCTGCTGCACGAGGTCGTGCAAGCCGAGCCGCTCGTCGTGCGCGGAGCGTTCTCGTTCTCGCTCAAGCCGATCGCGCGGTCGCTGCAGGCGCTCGGACATATTCAGACTCACTGGGGCGAGGGTCTGGCCGACGGCGCGGGCGCGATGGCAGGTGCGTGGAACGCCGCGGTCGAGGCGAAGCGCAAAGGCGTGACGCTCGGCGCCACCGAGGTCATGGGCGAGATCGCGCGCTACAACGAGGTCGACTGCCGCGTCATGGCGGAGATCCTCGATTACCTCAGGCGCGAGCGATGACGAACGCAAACAGGCTCTTGGAGCCGAAACGCGTCAACGCCAAGGCTGGCGCTGCTTAGACGGTGTCGAGCGCTCGATCTAGGTCGGCGATGATGTCGTCGGCGTCCTCGATGCCGACCGAGAACCGCAGCGTTCCCTCGTTAATGCCAAGGCGCGCGCGCTCTTCGGGCGCGACGCGGCGGTGTGACGAGATCGCGGGGTAGAGCACCTCGCTGAATAGGTCGCCGAGGGTCGTGGCGGACGCGGCGAGCTCGAGCGCGTCGAGAAAGCGGAACGCAGCGGCCTTCGTCGCGTCCTTGAGATCGAACGTCACGACCCCGCCGAAGAGACCACCGAACTGCCTTTTCGCGAGCTCGTGCTGCGGGTGGTCGAGCAGCCCCGGGTAGCGGACGCGCGCGACCTTCGCGTGAGCCGCGAGATGCTGTGCGACGCGCAGAGCGCTATCGCACTGCCGGCGCACTCGCAGCTCGAGGGTGCGCATCCCACGGATGCAGAGCCACGCCTCGTGCGGAGGCAGGTATGCGCCATCCAGGATGGTGCGGTCGCGCATCGCCTTCGCGACCTCCGCGCTCCCCGCGACGCTGCCGGCCATGACGTCGCCGTGCCCGTTGACGTACTTCGTGAGCGAATGGATGACCACGTCGGCGCCAAGCTCCGCGGGCCGGAGCAGCACCGGTGACGCGAACGTCGCATCGACTGCTAGCGTCGCGCCGCTGCCGTGCGCGAGCTTCGCGAGCGCGGCGATGTCGGTGATGCGCAGCAGCGGGTTCGCCATCGCCTCGATGTAGAGGAGCGTTGTCGGCGACTCGCCAAGTGCCGCTTCGACCTTCCGGTGGTCGGTCGCGTCGACGAAAACGATCTTCGCGCCGCGCTCGCGGATCCAGCGCTCGAACAGCGCACGGACCTGCCCGTAGATGTCCTCTTGAGCGACGATGCGGCCGCCGCTCGCGATCGCGCACGCATCGACGAACGCGGCGATCGCCGCCATGCCGGAAACGAAACATGTCGCCGCGGGAGTGCCGTCAAGCTCCGCGAGCGCGAGCTCGAGCGCGGCGGTGGTCGGCGTACCGTAGCGGCCGTAGACGTAGCCCGCGCGGTCATTCGCGAAGACCTCGTCCTGCGCCGCCGCGGAACGGTAATCAAATGCGACGCTCTGCACGAGCGGCGGCGCGACGGGGACGCCTGCACCGGCAGGGAGAGAACGCGCCGACCGAACGACGCGCGTGCCGAGCCGAACGTCCTTCCCCATCGCCCGCGAGTCTAGGTGCGTCGGCTAGCGGCCGGCCTCTGCTTCGACGCGCTCTTCGACGCGCTCTTCCTCGACCTCTCGCGGGATCGGGTGTGGCTTATCGGCGTCCATCGACTTCGCGCGCTCGATGAGGTCCGCGACCTTCTGACCGCCCTTGCGGCCGATCCGCTCGAAGTGACCAGCACCGTACTTCGCGGTCACGGCCTTGCCGCCCTTCTTGCCGATGCGGCCGAAGAACTCGGGACCGTACTTCAGGGCGGTGCTTGAGCCGCCCTTCTTGCCGATCCGCTCGTAGAACTCAGGACCGTACTTTTCGCTGACGAGGCGACCGCCCATGCGGCCGGCCTCGGCCACAGTCATGCCACCACCAGTTCTGTGCGCCATGGCCCGCTCCTTTCAGTAGCGGTCAAGGTGACGGGCAGGATGGATGCCGCACGCCTGTCGGGCGCACTGACAAGAGGTAACAACTCCGCAACGATTGCCGCTACGCGGTCCCGAGATCCACCTCGAGCGGGTCTTCCCTGACGAACGCGAGAACGATGACGCACGAGAGCAGCGCGGCGCCCATGCAGAAGACGCCGATCGCGCCGAAGCCAAGCGTGTCAACGAAGAACCCGCCGATGGTGGCGCCGACGACGATCGAGAGCGCCGCCGTCGACGATGAAAAGGCGAAGAGCGTCCCACGGGCTTCAGGCACCTGCTCGGTGAGCAGCGTCGTGTTC
>JALYLT010000100.1 GCA_030774095.1 Chloroflexota bacterium | reverse complement strand
GCGAATCTGCGAGCGATCGAGCGGAAGTGCTCCGGCGCGGCGCGTTTGAGGACGCGCCGGCCTTGCGCGGTCATCACGATAAGCTGGCCGCGAGCGTCGGCCGGGCACGGGCGTCGTTCGATGAACCCCTGCGCCTCGAGCCGATCTATCGCTCTGGTGAGGCCACTCTTCGTCAGCCCGGCCCGCTCCGCGAGCTCCGTCGGACGAAGCCCATAGGGCGTTCGCTCGTTGAGCGTCGCAAGGATGTGGTGCTCCGAGAACAGGAGGCGGCCGGTCGCCTCCGCATCCCGGTCCATCCCGCGCGTCACGGCCAGCCCGGCCCGCATGAACGCGATCCAGGCGCGTAGCTCGTTCGGCGCCAGTTTCCGCTTGGCGCGGATCCCGTGGATAGGTTGGGGAATAGGTTGTGTGGTCAACCAGTTAATTGTACCATCAACTAACGGCGCTCAAGGAGCGTCGGGAAAAGGTACAAAAACATGGTCTGGTACATCGACCCATATCACACACAGGCGACGTTCTCCGTCAAACACATGATGGTGAGCACGGTCCGCGGGCGGCTTGGAAAGCTGCGCGGCGAGATCGACATCGACCCCGAGAACCCACATCGCGCGAGCTTCGAGATCGGAGCTGACGTGACGGGCATCGACACCGGTGACGCACGCCGGGACGGACACCTTCGCTCGGCAGACTTCTTCGACGCGGAGAAGTACCCCGAGATCGTGTTCAAGAGCTCGGCGGTCTTCCCTAAGGGAGAGAACAAATACGCCGTGAGCGGCGACCTCACGATCCGCGACGTCACCCGTCCGGTCACGTTCGAGGTCGAGCTCGAAGGCATCGGCGTCGACGGTAAGGGCGGCCAGCACCTGGGCGCCTCCGCGAGCATGACCCTCGACCGCAAGGACTTCGGCCTGGTGTGGAACCAGCCCGTCCCAAGCGGCGTGCTCGTCGGCGACAAGGTGAAGATCGACGTCGGCCTGGAAGCACTCGATGCCGCCAGCGCGAAGGCGATGGGCATCGCCGCCTAGACGCGCCGCCGTCCTAGTGGTGCACCCTCGTGCTTCGCGCGCTCGGCGTCGTCCGGCGCGGGCGCGCTCGCGACGCCTTCGATATCCCACGCCGGTCCCAGCACCAGACGGAACGTCTCGACTGAGCGCTCCAGGTGGAACGGCGATGTGACGACGTACACGTGTCGCGGTGGGATGGCGCTCAGGTAGCGCTCGGCGACGAAGACCGCGTTGCCGATCGTGTCGCGCGACTGGTCCTCGAGGAAGATCCGCCCGCGCTCGATCCCTTCCGCCGCGATGACCTCTGCCATCGCCGCCGCCTCGCTGCGTCGCGGCTTGCGGCCCACGCCGTGGCTGCCCGAGCAGATGATCGCCGTGTCCGGATGCGCTCGCGCCAGATCGGCTGCCGCCCTGCCCCGCGCCAGGGTTGCCGGCGCCGGCGATCCGTCGGGAAGCACACCTCCACCGAGCACCACGATGACCTCGGGATGCGCGGCGACTGACTCGGGCGACGCCCCGCTCACGCGCGGATATCGGCGATCGCGACGGGGCGCTTCGTCTCCGCCGACCGGTAGCCGGCGATCACGACCTCGAGCGCGCGGAGTCCGTCCTCGCCGTCGATCGGCACGGGACGACCCGCGAGGATCGCATCCACGAAGCCCGCGATCATGCGCGCGGTGAGGTCGTCACCCCAGCCGAGGAGTCGCGTGCGACCGGCGGTGTCGTCGTAGTGGGTGAGGGCCTGTCGAAAGACATCGATGTCGACGGTGCCCTTCTCTCCGACGACGTGCAGCGTCACGCCGCCCCAAGTCGGGAACGTCTGCGGACGCGACCAGCTGCAGTCGATCGACGCGAAGGCGCCGCCCGCGAGGTCGCAGGTCATCACGCCGCAGTCCTCGACCTCGAGGCCGTAGATGAACGAGCCGAGCTCCGCCTGCACGCGCGCGAACTCATCGCTCAAGAGCCAGCGGATCGCGTCGGCCGCGTGGACCGTGTGGTCCATCGCCGCGCCGCCGCCGGCCTGCTGCTTATCGCCGAACCAGTAGCCGGGATACTGACCCGGGTTGGTCGCGCGCACGGCGCGGATCCGACCGAGCGAGCCCTCCGCGATCGCTGCCTTGAGCGCGATGACCGCGGGGCTGCTGCGGACCGGGAACGCGGTCCCGAGCTGGACACCGGCGGAGCGGCAGGCATCGATCATCGCCTTTGCGTCCGCGGTCGTCGTCGCGAGCGGCTTCTCGCAGAGCACGTGAACGCGCGCCTGCGCGGCCGCCTCGGTGTACCGGCGGTGGTCGGCGTTGTTCGACGCGATCACGACCGCTTCGCTCGCCCCAAGGAGTCCGTCCAGCGTCGGGTGCCAGCGTGTCCCATGCGCGCTCGCGGCTGCGCGTCCACGCTGCTCATCGTCGTCGTGGATCCCGGTGAGCTCGACCTGCTCGAGCGCGCCGAGCGTGCTCGCGAGACCCGGCGCGTGAACGTGCGCGAACGAGACCAGACCGACGCGAAGA
The DNA here is from genome assembly GCA_030774095.1 of Chloroflexota bacterium. Lineage (GTDB taxonomy): Bacteria > Chloroflexota > Limnocylindria > P2-11E > P2-11E > CF-39. The sequence goes on along the minus strand of JALYLT010000100.1, from coordinate 5,553 downwards.
CGTCCGGTCATGCGGGTGCTTTCCACTGCACGACCTCGCCAGTGTCGGCGGAGCGGATCACCGCGAGTCCGAGCGCGAGCGAGCGCAGCCCCTCGCGCCCGTCGACGACTGGCGGTTCGCCGCGCGCGAGGCGCGCGAACAGGTCTCGAAGCTGGACGAGGTAGGGCGTCTCGTGCAGCGTCGGCGTCGCCATCATCGCCGGACCGGCCGGTCCAGAGGGCGACTGGAGCGCGATGGGCGACGCGGTGCGGCTGTCGTGCACGAGCATCCCGCGATCGCCGCGGAGCTCAAAGCCGGTGCGGAAGCCCGCGTGCTCCGCCCAGCTCGCTTCGACCTGAACGATCGGCCGCTCGTCGTAGCGGATCGTCGCGAGCGCGTACTCGAGGCCGGCATTCCCCTTGAATCGCTTCGCGTAGACGCGCGACGGCTCGCCGAACCACCAGCGGATGGTGTCGAGATCGTGGAGCATGAGGTCGAGCACCACGCCGCCGCTCTTGTCCTCATCGAGGTACCAGCCTCGCGCGGAGCCGACCGCGAAGTTCCCGCGCGTCATCGTCACGATCGCTGGCCGGCCGAGCGTCCCGGCGTCCAGAAGCTCCTTGGCCTGCCGGTACTCGGGAAAGAAACGCACGACGTGCCCGACGGCCAGCGTCACACGCGCCTGGTCGCACGCGCGCACCATCGCTTCGGCGTCAGCGAGCGTTCGCGCCAGCGGCTTCTCGCAGAACACGTGCTTCCCCCCGCGCGCCGCCGCGATCGCGTGTGCGGCGTGCAGGTACGTCGGCGTCGCGACGATGACGAGATCGATATCGTCCGCGGCGCAGATCTCTTCCGCGCTTGCGACGCGAGCGCCGCATTCCTTCGCGAGCGCTGTCGCCTCATCAAGCGGGACAGCGGCCACGGCGACGACCTGCGCGCCGTCGATCGCGAGCGCGCTGCGCGCATGCATCGAACCGGCGAACCCTGTGCCGAGGACACCGATCCGTAGTGGCACCAGCGCAGGCTAGCGCGAAAGAGAGGGCGCTCCTTTCGGAGCGCCCTCTTTCAAGTCGGTTCGGTGCGGGGATCAGATCTTGTGCAGCGTCCCGTCCATGAGCATGACGATGGTGAAGTTGTCAGCACCGCCCTGCGTGTAGATCGGGTCGCCCTCGGGCTTCCAGCCCGATACGCGCGCCTTGTCGTTGACGGGATTGTTGTTGAGGCGCTCGTAGATCGGGATGATCGGAAGCAGCTCGTTGAACGCGATCGCGATCTTCGTGATCGGGTCCTTCTGCTTGGCCGTGTCGTAGCCCGTGATCGCGTCGTCGAGGACGGTGTCGAAGTTGATCGATCCGCCTGAGTAGGTCTGCGTGAGCGGGTACTTCATGCCCCCGCCGGTCGCATCCTTGTTGAACTCGCGGAACGGCCGCACCAGCGAAGCCTGCGGGTGCGGGTTCCCGATGCCCCACGGATTCAGTCCGATCTGGAACTTCGCGTTGTTCATGTCCGGCAACTGCGTCGAGCGGATCGCGCCACGCGGCGTGATCTTGATGCCGAACTTGTTCAGCGCGTCCGAGGTGTAGGTCGCCGCTGCGGCCCAGTCTTGGAAGTCGCTCGGGAAGTACAGCTCGAATGAGAGGGCTTTGCCTCCCTTGGCATAGATGCCGTCCGTGCCCTTCGCATAGCCGGCGTCCTTCATGAGCTGGTCGGCCTTGGCCGTGTCGAAGGCCCATGCATTGAGCTTGGACAGGTCGCCGGAGTTGATCCAGTTGGGCACCAGGCTGTCGGGGAATCCGGCCATGTACTTCGGTGCGCGGGCCGACGTTCCGTAGAAGATCTTGCCGGCCTCTTCACGGTTGAAGGCCATGGCGACCGCTTGCCGCAGTCGCTTGTCCTGGAACTCTGGCGCGGTCTCCCAGTTGAAGTAGAGCGCCGGTCCCGTGAAGATCGGACCGCGGATGATGCGGTAGCCCTTGTCCTGGAACGCCTTGTCCGTGGCGAGCGGGAAGCCGTGCGTCGCGTAGTCGACGTCGCCGTTCAGGACCAGCGGTGTGATCTCCGCGGTTTCGCCCTGGTAGATGACGATCTTGTCGAAGTTCACCTTGTCGGCGAAGAGGCCGCCGGTGTTGCGGACCATCGTGAGCTGCGCGGCGGTGACGCTGGCCGTGTCGATCTTGTATGGACCGACGGAGTACGGCGCGGTCGGACGGAAGTCGTTCATCTCCTTGATGAGCGCCTTGCCCGCGTCGGTCGAGTTCGTGCCGCCGCCGGTGTAGAAGTCCTGGGCCTTCTTCGCGAGCGGGCCGAAGATGGAATCTGGCTTGATGCCGTTGCGCAGGATGAGCCGCTCGCCCAGGCTCGTTGGCTTCGTGTAGTGGAAGCGGACGTTGAGGTCGTCGACGGCCTCGACCTTGTCGATGAAGTTCCAGATGCCGTAGCTCGCCAGGCGGCCGACCCAGTACGTGGTGACCACGTCCTTCGCCGTGAACGCTTTGCCGTCGTCCCACTTCAACCCGGATCGGAGCTTGACGTCGTAGTTGTCGCCGTTCTGCTTCGACGACTCGGCGAGCCAGTAGTCGTACTTGTTGCCCGCCCAGTTGTACACGGCAAGCGACGAGATGAAGAGGTCCGTGTAGATGCTGCCGCCGAGGATCGCGTTGGTCGCGTAGTAGTTCCAGTGGCCTTGCGGCTGGAGCACGTACGGCCAACCGCCGTGGAACTCGCCACCCTTGGCCGAGGTGCCACCGCCGGTCGTGGTCGTGCCCGTGGTGCCACTTGTGCCGGGCGCGCAGGCCGCCGCGATCAGCCCAAGGCTGGTGAGCGTCGCATCACGGAGCAGGCGACGCCGTGTCGGTGAGTACCTCGTGTTTGTATCGGTCATCTAGTCGTTCCTCCCGAGTGCGAATCTCGTTCGTTGTAGCCCTTCCCGCTGGCTTTGTCGACTGAGGTGCGAGCGTGCGAGCGTGGCGGCGGCGGCAGCGATGATCGCGCGAGCACGGTAACGATCCCGATGAACACGAAGCCGATGACGGCGGCGAGCACGGTGGCGACGAACTCGGCCGACGAGCGGTCTTCGAAGGGAAGTACCAACAGGGAGAGCGCGAGGATCACGAATCCGAGGCGAAACGCGCCTTGGAGAAGGACCGGATCCACTACGCCGTCACCACGGCACGCTCAGCGGTGCGCTCGCGGACCGCCACGTGGCAGGCGACCTCACGCGCGCCCGGTATCGGGAGGAGCTCGGGGACGAGCACGTCGCAGAGGCCTGCCTCCGCCAGCGGGCAGCGCGGGTGGAACGTACAACCGGGCGGGAGCGAGAGCAGGCTCGGGATCTCGGCGCTCCGAAGCTCGACGCGTTTCTTCGAGCGCGTGATATCCGGATCGGCTTCCGGGATCGCCGCGATGAGCGCCGCGGAGTAAGGGTGCGCGGGATCTGTGATGAGCGACTCGGTGTCGGCGAGCTCGACCATCCGACCGAGATACATCACGCCGATCCGACCGAGCCGCGCGAAGTAACGCGCCACCGCCAGATCGTGAGTGATCAGGACGATCGTGACGCCGAACTCCTTCGCGAGCGCGAGCAGCAGGTTGAGCAGGCTGATGCGGATCGAGACGTCGACCATCGAGACGGCCTCGTCGGCGACGATCACCTTGGGGTCGACCGTGAGCGCGCGCGCGATGGCGACGCGTTGACGTTGGCCGCCTGAGAGCTGATGGGGATATTTAGCGATGAAGTTCTCCGGTGGCGAGAGGTCGACCCGCTGCAGCAGCTCGGTCACCGCGGCGAGCGCCTGCCGCCCCGAGCTCGCCTTCTTGTGCCGGAACAGCGGAGCCGAGAGCGTCTGGAAGACCGTGCGAGTCGGGTTCAGGGATGCGTACGGATCCTGGTGGACAAGCTGGACCGCGCGGCGAAAACGTGCGAGGTCCGCGCCCTTCGTCAGCCAGACATCTTTGCCTTCATAGAGCAGACGGCCGCCTGACGGTCGCAGAAGTCCGGTCAGCAGCCGTCCCGTGGTCGTCTTGCCGCAGCCGCTCTCCCCGACGAGGCACATCGCTTCACCCTGCCCGAGCGCGAGCGACACCGAGTCGACCGCCGTGATGACGCCGGCGGGCGTCGTGAACGTTCGACTGACGTGGTCGAGCTCAATGAGGGCCGTCACGCGAGCTTCTCCGCGACCGGGACCTCGGCGTCCGAGCCGAGCACCTCGGCGACGTGCTTCCACCGGATGCAAGCCGCCTGATGACGCGGCGTGTCTACGGGAACGAGCGGTGGGTCCGCCGCGCGACATGCGTCGATGGCGTACGGACAGCGCGGCGCGTACGAGCACCCCACCGGGAGACGCATGAGATCCGGCGGCGATCCGGGGATCGACGCGACGCTGCCGAGAGCGCCTGAGACGCGCGGCACAGCGCGCAGCAGGCCGACCGAGTACGGGTGCCGGGGCCGGTAGAACATGTCGTCGACGTTCGCCTCTTCGACGACGCGCCCCGCGTACATCGTGATCATGCGATCGGCCAGCTCGGCGGCGATCGAGAGATCGTGCGAGATGAAGATCATCGAGAAGCCGAGCCGTTCGCGAAGCTGCTTCAGCAGATCGATGATCGAGCGCTGCGTCAGGATGTCGAGCGCGGTCGTCGGCTCGTCGAGGATGACCAGCTGCGGCTCGAGCATCAGCGCGAGCGCGATGAGAACGCGCTGCTTCATCCCGCCGGAGAGCTCGTGCGGGAACGCCGGAAGCACGCGCTTCGCGTCGAGGTGGACGAGGTCCAGGAGCTCATCCGCTCGGTCGCGGACCTTGTGCCGGTCTTTCATTCGATGCGCGCTGGCCGTGTCGAGGAACTGCTCCCAGATCGTGATCACCGGGTTGAATGAGTTGAGCGCCGCCTGGAAGACCATGGCAGCCTCGGCCCAGCGGTATTCGCGGAGATCATCGTCGTCAAGCGTCCGGATGTCGGTGGTCAGCCCGTTCTTCGTGTAGAGGATCTCGCCCTTCGTCACCTTGGTGCCGCGAGGCGAGAGGCGGATCAGGCCGACCGCGAGCGTGGTCTTTCCCGAGCCGCTCTCGCCGATGATGGCCAGCGTTTCGCTCTTCTCAAGCTCGAACGACACGTCACGCACCGCATGCACCGGTCCTTTGCGCGTGATGTAGTCGATGGAGAGACCGCGGACCGACAGGACAGGCATGACCGTTAGGCCGATCCGCGGAGCCGCGGGTTGAAGATGTCCTCGAGCGCCGAGGCGAACGAGACCAGTGAGAGCTGCACGAGCGTGATCGCGAGGATCGGGCTGAGGATGTACCAGATGCTGTCACGGAAAAAGAGCGCTCCCTGGCCCTGCGCGAAGTACAGCATGATGCCCCAGTTCGATCCCGAGACCGGCACGAGGCCGAGGAAGACGATGAAGACCTGGGCATACATCGCGTCGGTCATGGCGAAAATGAAGTGGATGGCGATGTAGCTGCGCATCGTCGGCAGGATCTCGCGGAACACGATGTGGACGAGCCCGAGGTCGAGCGAACGAGCGGCCTCCACGTAGTCGCGCTCCTTCAGCGAGAGGACCTGCGCGCGGATCTG
>JALYLT010000099.1 GCA_030774095.1 Chloroflexota bacterium | reverse complement strand
CTCGGTGGCGCGTCGTCGTCGCTTTCCTCGCGTGTCTGCTCTTGGGTTGTCAGCCGAATTCGAATCCCGCGTTGTCCAGCGCGCCGGCCGCTCCAGGAGTGGGGGCGCAGGCGACGTTCATTTTGGCGAATCCGGGCGGCTTGCTCGCGCTAGACAACACGGCTCGCACTCTGGGGCGCATCGTCGACCTGCCGCCGCAGAGCGCGCCCTCCACTCCCTCTCTGCATCCGAGCGGAAAGTCGCTCGTCTTTGCGCTCACGCCACAGTCGGACCCGAAGCGGGGATTCGGCTCCGATCTCTACGTCGTCAACGTCGACGGCACGGGTCTGCGCGCTGTCGTGCAGCACGAGTCCGACAACGTGTTCTACGCGAGCCCGCGTTTCGATGCGTCTGGAAATGTCATCTACTTCCACCGACGCGCCGCGATCATCCAGAGCGGCTCCTTCACGGGCAACGACGACGCGATCGAGCGTCTCGATCTGCGGACCGGCGAACGAAAGCGCATCGTGAAGGACGGCGCCGATCCGACCATCAGCCCGGACGGCAAGACGATCATCTACGTGCACCTGAAGGACGGACAGGTCGACGCACTCTGGCGCGCCGACATCGACGGTGCGAACGCGCGGCCGCTGCTCCAGACGCGGGACACGTTCTGGTACCTGCAGGCACCCAGGTTCTCGCCGAACGACTGCGTGATCGTGTTCTCCGCGGCCGGGCACACCGTCGTCCGCGACGGTGTCGACGGCAAGCTTGCGCACCTCAGCGTCCCGTCGGATCTCTTCCTCGTCCCATGCGATGGGACCGGCCTCAAGTCGATCGGCCAGACCGGAGATGACGTCGTGCCGGCGTGGTCGCCCGACGGGACGAAGGTCGCGTACGTCGGCCAGGGCGGGTTCTTCGTGCTCGACGTGAAGGCGGGAGTCGCGCGCACGGTCGCGCAAGGTCAGGACTTCTTCTTCGGCGACCTGCTCTGGCTCAAATAGCCCCCGATCGCGTCACCCTCGCGCTGTTCTTCGGCGTCGTCTTGATCGGTGGAAGCAACTTCGTCGCGGTGCGGTTCAGCAACGCCGAGCTGCCGCCGTACTGGGGCGCGGCGATCCGTTTCCTCCCCGCGGGCGCATTGTTCGCCGCGGCCATGGCCGTGTGGCATATCCCGATCCCCCGGGGTGGCTCGCTTCGAGGCGCCGCGATCTACGGCGCGCTCAACTTCGGCGCCGGTTATGCGCTCGGGTATTACGGCCTCGTCGACACGCCGGCCGGGACGGCCGCGGTCATCCTCGCGACCGTGCCGCTGTTCACGCTCGGACTCGTCGCCCTCCACGGGCAGGAGCGCTTTCGCGTTCGCGGCCTTGTCGGCGGGCTGATCGCGCTCGCCGGCATCGGCCTCGTGTTCCGCGAGCAGCTGTCGGCCAACGTGCCGATCCTGGCGCTGTTGGCGATGCTCGGAAATGCGGTCGTCGCGGCAGAGTCAGGCGTGATCGCGAAGGGCATGCCACGGATGCATCCGATCGCCACGAACGCCGTCGGCATGCTCGTCGGGGGCGTCCTGCTGCTGGTCCTCTCACTGGCCGTCGGCGAGAGACAGGCGTTGCCTCAAGCACCCGAAACGCGGGCGGCCCTCGTCTACCTCTGCATCGTCGGCTCGATCGGACTGTTCGGACTGTTCCTCGCGATGCTGCGCCGCTGGACCGCGTCCGCCTCGTCCTACGCCTTGGTCGCGATGCCCCTCGTGGCGATCGCACTCGGCGCGGTCCTGCGGGGAGAAGCAATCACGCCGATCTTCCTCGCAGGCGGCGCGCTGGTCGGTGTCGGCGTCTACATCGGCGCGCTGAGCGGCTCGGTCATGCCCGGATCTCCAGGTGGCGGTCGTCCCATTCGTCGCCTCGGTCGATGACGTTGAGAGGATTGGTGTCCACGATCAGGGCGCCGCTCGGCGATTCGCTGATGTGGAAGAGTTGCAGCGGTTTCGGCGCCGGCGTCCTCACGACCACCGCGGTGTGTTTGTCGAAGCGCGAACCGTGGCACGGACATTCGAAGAGGTCTTTCGCGGTGTTGAACGGGACCGTGCAGCCGAGATGCGTGCACTTGCGATACGCGGCGATGATCCCGCCCGGCGCGTGCAGCAGGAAGAAGCGGCCCTCGCGGAACAGGATCGGACGATCGTTCGTGGCGGCGAACTGCTTGAGGATGTCACTCACCGTGCCGACCGGGACCGGCGCTCCGAGACCGATGATCCGCGTCACCCACAGGTACGGAGCGATCGACGCCGTGAGCTCAGTCACGCCGAGCGCCACGGCCGCGGCGAAGCCCACGCGCAGGATCTGGCGCCGCTGCATGCGCGCGCTCGTGACGGTCGGAAGGCGGATCACGTGGTGATTCTAGTTGGCTCTCATGGAGGGCAGTCCAATAGCCATTAGGAATAGCCGCGATTGCGCTAGGCGCTGGGCGGCAAACGGTATCCGGCGAGCGCGGGCTCGCCGCGCAGCTTCGCAAACCCCGGCTTGATCTTGCCGTAGATGTGGGTGAGTCGCTCTTCGTAGCCGATGAACGCGCTTTTCATCGCGTTCAGCGTGAGCTTTTCGACGTCGTCGAGCGTAACCGCGAAGGCGCGCGAGAGCCGGCGGAACTCCTCGGACAGCGTCACGTCCGACATGAGCCGGTTGTCGGTGTTCACGGTGACGCGGAACCGCTGCTCGATGAAGTGGCGGATGGGATGTGCCTCGAGCGAGGGCACCGCGCCGGTGTCGACGTTGCTCGACGGGCAGAGCTCAAGCGGGATGCGCTTGTCGCGCATGTACGCCGCCAGCGGTCCGAGCTTCACGACGGTCGCTTCATGGCCCTGGCCCGCATCGACGATCGCCATGTCCTCGATCAGGCGGACGCCGTGCCCGATGCGGTGCGCGCCGCAGTACTGGAGCGCCTGCCAGATCGACGGCGGCCCAAAGGCCTCCCCGGCGTGGATCGTGATCGAGAAGTTCTCCCGCCGGCAGAGCTGGAACGCTTCGAGGTGCGCCTTGGGTGGATGCCCGGCCTCCTCGCCCGCGATGTCGAAGCCGACCACGCCCTGCTCGCGATGCGCGATAGCGAGCTCGGCCATCTCGAGCGAGTCGGTGCGGTCGCGCATCGCGCAGATGATCTGGCGCAGCGTGATCGGATAACGCGCTTCCGCACGTTCGAATCCACGGACGACCGCCATGACGACCTGCTCGAGATTCAGGCCACGCTGCGTGCTGAAGACCGGCGCGTAGCGGATCTCGGCGTACACGACGCCGTCGTGCGCCAGATCCTCGCCGCACTCGTAGGCCACGCGCTCGATCGCGTCGACCGTCTGCATGACCGCGATCGTGTGCGCGAAGCCGCGAAGGTAGAGCGAGAGCGATCCGCTGGCCGCGCTCGCGTGGAACCAGCGCGCGAGCTCGCCGGGATCGTTCGTCGGCAGACCCGCGTACTTCTGATCGCGCGCGAGCTCGACGATCGTGGCGGGCCGCAGACCGCCATCGAGGTGGTCGTGCAGCAGCACCTTCGGCGCGGCGCGGAGCGTCTCGAGCGACAGCATCGCCGTGAATGATGCGCGTACCAGCAAGGCTCGAGGACAATTGTCCCCCTCCCTGCAGCAGCAACTAACCTCAGCACGTGCCGAGTGACGAACGGGCATCCAAAACTACCGCTCGCGCCGAAGCCGTAAGGCGGGACCTCCTGGCGGCATTTCCATCACGGCCGCCCCGAGGCGGACGCGGGATCAGCTGGGTCGTGGGGAAGGAGATGGACGAACTCCCCAGCCTGCTCGCTGACGACGAGACGATCGAGAAAGCTTCAGTCGGCACGCTCGAAGGTCGCGGTGTCCTGATTGTTGCGACCGACCGTCGTCTAGTCGTCTTCGATCGCGGCTGGACTCGTCGAACCTTCTACGACTATGCCTACGGTGACGTAGACAAAGTTGAATGGCGTAAGGGAGTCCGCAGCGGCCAGATCGTCGTATTGCCCCGATCGGGCCTAGGCCTTCGCGTAAAGAACGTCGCTGGCAATCATGTAGAGCCCCTCGGGCAATGGCTCGTGCGGCGAGTCGAGGACGCCCGTGCGAACAACCAAGATTAGAAATGCATCGTGCGCGCGGCAAAGCGGGTCGGTCACGCCGGGTCGGTAAACCGTTCGTATTTTCGAACTGAATCGCCCCCGGTGATCGCACGGGATAGGAGTTCATATTCCGCCGAGATCAGGGCGAAGTGGTCGGCGTACTCGCGTGACCAGATTGCGGAGCGAGCGCGGTCCATTTCCGCGCTCACCGCGGCGATTGCTTCGGACGGCTCGATAACTGACCACGACCCCGGGTCGTTGTCGTCTGCGTTACTCGCAATCTCGTGCTCGATTTCCGCCTCGTCCCTCGCCTCGCTGATGGTGACGCCTGTCAAACCAATGTCGCGCCCGCCGATGCCAACGATTACCCACCACGTCTTGCCGCTCGGCTCGAGCCCACTGAGCCAAAACGCATAGCCGTAACCAGCCGCTTTTCCATATGGCCGGTCACGGTTGGTCCACGCCTTTGTGATTCTCAGCATCCTTCGGAAACGTACGCGCCTCGCCTAGCTGCGCATGGCCTTACGGGGATCCTCCCCGGCACGGACGCGCCAGCCGGAGTGCGACGACTTCTCAAAGACGATGTCGTCCGGCCGGACAGGGACGCGCTCGAGCGCGCGGCCGGTCGCGGCGCGGATCGCGGCGACGATCGCGGGCGTGCTCGAGATCGTCGGCGGCTCGCCGACACCCTTCGCGCCGTACGGTCCGTCGGGGTGCGGGAACTCAATGAGGTCGCAGACCACCGGCGGCATGTCGAGCATCGTCGGAAGCAGGTAATCGGTGAACGACGCGTTCCGCACGGCGCCGTCCTTCAGCTGGACCTCCTCCATGACGGCGAGGCCGAGGCCTTGCGCGATGCCGCCCTCGAGCTGGCCTATCACCGCGAGGGGATTGATCGCCTTGCCAACGTCCTGCGCCGTCGCGATCTGCACGACCTTCACCAGACCCGTGTCCACGTCGACGTCGACGACCGCACGATGCGCGGCGAACAGGAATGCGACGTGTCCATCGTTCTGGGTCGTGTCGTTGCGCTTTTCCGTTGGCCGATGGCGGTGCGTGACGACGCGTTCGGCCGGCGTGTCGAGTAGCTCGGCGAGCTCGATCTCATCGACGCGCTTGCCGCGCGCGCCGGCGCGCGTCGCGAGCTCGGCCTTCACCTCGCGGCAGGCCGCGAGCACGGCACCGCCGGTCATCCACGTCTGTCGCGACGCGGACGACGAACCCGCGGACCCGATCGTCGTGTCCGGCGTCTCGACGATGACGCGCTGGACGCCGAGCTCGGTGCGCGCGATCTGCTCGCACACCAGCACGATCCCCTGCCCCACCTCCGACGCCGCGGTGTGCACGCGGACAACGACCCCCTCGCGATCCCGCTCGACGCGCACGCGCGCGGTCGAGAAATCGTCGAACGCGTGCGAGTAGCAAACGTTCTTCATGCCGACCGCGAAGCCGACGCCCCGTCGCACTCCCTCGCCGTGCGTGAGGTTGCCCGCGCCGCCCGGGAGATCGAGCGGGTCATCCGAGGTCCGCCGCGGCGGAAGTGGCAGCGCGGCGCAGCGATTGATCACATCGGCGACGGGCGCCGACCCCTCGACCGGCTGATCGGTGATGATGCGGTCGCCGTTCTCCAGCGCGTTGCGCGCGCGCAGCTCGACCGGATCGATGCCGAGCGCGGCGGCGAGCTTGTCCATCTGCGCCTCGTAGGCGAAGCACGACTGCACCGCACCGAATCCGCGCATCGCGCCGGTCGGCGGATTGTTGGTGTACGCGCCGACGGCGTGGATGAGCGCGTTCGGGACACGGTACGGTCCCGCGCCAAAGCACGCGGCGTTGGCGACGACGGCGAAGGTCGACGACGCGTAGGCGCCACCGTCGAGCACGATCGTCGCGCGTACGAAGACGAGCCGGCCGTCGCGTGTCGCGCCGTGCTGGTACCACATCCGCGCGGGATGGCGATGCACGTGACCGTAGAAGGACTCCTCGCGACCGTACGTCATGCGCACCGCGCGTTTGGTCGCGAGCGCGAGAAGGCAGACATGGATCTGCAGCGTGACGTCCTCGCGCGCGCCGAACGCGCCGCCGACGCCCGCGAGCACGAGGCGGACCTTCTCTTCCGGGAGGCCGAGGCACGGCGCGATCTGACGCAGATCCTCGTGCAGCCACTGCGTCGCGATGTGCAGCGTGACTCCGCCGTCCTGACCCGGTATGGCGAGACCGGCTTCCGGCCCGAGCGCGGCCTGATCCTGCATCGCGACCTCGTACTCGCCCTCCACGACGACGTCGGCCTTCGCGGCGGGATCGCCGTGCACGACGCGCACGTCCTCGATGACGTTGCCGTCCTTCGGGTCGTGAAGCTTCGGGGCATCCGGCTGCAGCGCCGCGACGACGTCGGTGACCGCGGGCAGCAGCTCGTACTCGACCTTGATCGCCTTGGTCGCGAGGCGCGCCTGTTCGGGGTCATCAGCCGCGACCAGCGCGACCGGCTCGCCGACGTAGCGCACGACACGCGTCGCGAGCATCGGCTGGTCCGCGCGCATGAGGCCGAACTTCTCGCGTGTCGGGAGATCGTCCGAGGTGATCACCGCGCGCACGCCCGGCATGCCGCGCGCAGGCGCGACGTCGATACGCACGATCCGCGCGTGCGCATGCGGGCTGCGCAGGGTCGCTCCGTAGAGCATCCCCTCGCGAGCGAGATCGCTGCCGTAGAGGAACTCGCCCTTCACCTTCGGCGGCGCGTCCGCGCGCGGAGCCGACTCGCCGACGACGCCCCGCAGCCGCGGCTTCGCCGGAGCGATGGTCACGACGCGTAGCCCCGCGACGCCGAGCGGTGCACGGCCTCGAGGATCTTTCCGTATCCGGTGCAGCGGCAGATGTTCCCCGACAGTGCCTCGCGGATCTCGGCATCGGAGGGCTCGGGGTTGTCGCGCAGCAGCGCGGCCGTCGCGACGATGAAGCCGGGCGTGCAGAAGCCGCACTGCACCGCACCGGCATCGACGAACGCGCGCTGCACCGGATGCATGTGCTCCCCTTCGGCGAGATCCTCGACGGTGCGGACGTCGCGGCCCTCGGCGGCGCCGGCCAGCACGAGGCAGGCGCAGACCAGGTCGCCGTCCATCAGCACCGAGCACGATCCGCATTCGCCCTGCTCGCAGGCGTTCTTGCTGCCCCACAGGCCCAGCCGCTCGCGCAGCACGGTGAGCAGGCTCTCGTGCTCCCGCGCCTCCGCCTCGCGCTCGGCGCCGTTGACCTGGAGCTTCAGCCTCACGCGATCGACCAGACCCGCGCGAGGGCACGCGCGCCCATGACGGCGAGCACGTGTCGTCGGTACGCGGCGGTGCCGCGCACATCGTCGATCGGCCGCGACGCCGTCGCGACGAGGCGTCCGAACTCGTTCAGCTCCGCGTCGCTCGGCTCGAGGCGCCGCTCCCAGCCATGTGCTTCGAGCAACGCTGCGGCGAAGTTTTCGGCCGCCCCGGCGCGCAAGATCGTCGGACCGCATGAGCCCAGACCGACGCCGACGCGACGGCGCGCGCGATCTACGACGAGTGCGAGCCCCGCGACGGCGATGACCATCGCGTTGCGCGCTCCGACCTTCATGAACGTCTGCGCCGGACCGGCGTCCTCCCACTCCGCGGCGACCACGAGCTCGTCGGCGCGGCGGACGTTCTTCTTCGGGCCGGTCATGAACTCCGTGAACGGCACGCGACGTTCGCCGCGCGCGGAACGGAGCACCACGGTCGCGTCGAGCGCGGCGAGCACGGGCAGCGTGTCGCCCGCTGGTGAGCTCGTCGCGATGTTCCCGCCGAGCGTCCCCGTGTTGCGGATCTGCGGAGACCCGACGGTCCGCGCCGCCTCGCGCAGAGCGACCGACGCGGGGTCTTCGCTCAGCATCCGCGTGTAGGTGACGCCGGCGCCCATCCGGATGTGGCCGTTGCGCTCGAGCTCAGCGAGCTCCGCCACGCGATCGATCGCGACGACGCGCTCGGGGCGCTTTCGGCCGAAGTTGAGGTCGACCATGAGGTCGGTGCCGCCGGCGATGAGTG
>JALYLT010000098.1 GCA_030774095.1 Chloroflexota bacterium | reverse complement strand
GCCGCGAGCGTCGGCGCCAGCCCCGCGATGCCCGGCGTCGCGACGAGCACGAGGTCGACATCGGCGCGCGTCGCGAGGTCGCAGAGTGCGTCGTCGCCATCGCGCTCCTGCAGCACCATCGCGGTGGCGCCGGTCTGGGCCGCGATCGCCCCGAGTTCCGATGCGTTGCGCGCCGACGCAAGCGCGGTCACACGCAGGCGGTCGGGATGCGACCCGACGACCTCAAGGGCCTGGCGGCCGATCGAGCCGGTCGCGCCCAGGATCGCGAGTCGTGTCACCACCCGTCCATCATCCCATCCCCACGGCCAGCGCCAGCGCCAGCGCAACGAGCGGGGCAACGAAGATCAGGCTGTCGATGCGATCGAGCACGCCACCGTGCCCCGGCAACATCGTGCCCGAGTCCTTCGCTCCTGCGGCCCGCTTGATCGCGGATTCGAACAGATCGCTCGCGAATCCGACCGGACCGATGAGCGCGGCGACGAACAGCGTCGGCCCGGTCCTGATCCCCGCGGATGTCGCGATGAGCAGCGCGATGACGGCGGCGGCAGCGAAGCCCGCAAGCGTCCCTTCCCACGTCTTCTTCGGGCTGATCTGTGGGGCGATGCGCCGCCGTCCGATCGACGAGCCCACGAAGTACGCCGTGATGTCGGCGGCCCACGTCGGGACGAACGCGAGAGCGAGCCAGACCGGGAACGTGCCGAGGTAGCCCTTCGTCGCGGCACCGTCCGCCAGCCACAGATCGACGAGGTAGCCGAAGAGCAGTCCGAGATACAGCGCGCCGCCGAGCGTGAACACCCCACCGGCCACCGCCGGAGATGGCCGATGCCGCGCCCCTTCGGCGACGAAGACAAGGATCGCCACCACGCCGAACGCCGCGCTCAGCGCGATCGTCATCGGCAGCAGTCCTTCGGTCCACACGCTCTGGGCCATATGCGCGATCACGAACAGCACCGTGAACACGACGCCGATGAGCCAGGGCTGATACGGCCTGTACTTGAAGAGCGTGCGCAGCTCGAGGTACCCGAGCGCGGCGAGGATCGCGACGAGCGCGACGAACGTCGGCGGCGGCGCGAAGATGGCGCTGAGGACGATGACGCCGTAGACGAGCGCGGTGCCGACGCGCCGCTCGAGCCCGCTCACCTTCCGAAACGGCGCTCGCGCTCGGCGTACGACGCGAGCGCGTCGTCGAGATCCTTCACCGAGAAGTCGGGCCACAGCACGGGTGTCGCCCACATCTCGGCATACGCGACCTCCCACAGCAGGAAATTGGACACGCGGAGCTCGCCGCCGGTGCGGATCAGGAAGTCGGGATCGGGATGAGCCGGCGCGTACAGGCGCGACGCGATGGCGGCCTCGTCGACCGCGTCCGGCGCGACACCGTCGCCCACGATGCGGCGTACCGCGTCGACGATCTCCGCGCGTCCCCCGTAGTTGAAAGCCAGCGTCATCACGCCGTGCGCGCATTTCGACGTCGCTTCGACCGCACCGGCGATCGAACGCTGCAGGCCAGGCGAGAGCTCGTGCAGCCGGCCGATCACCTCGAGGCGCACGTCGTCGCGCACGAGCGAATCGGTCTCGCGCCGGATGGTCTCCTCGAGGAGCCCCATGAGGCCGGTCACCTCTTCCGGGTCGCGCGACCAGTTCTCGGTCGAGAACGAGTACAGCGTGAGGTACTCGACCCCGCGCTCGCGCGCGGCTCGCAGCGTCTTGCGGATCGTCTCGACCCCGGCGCGGTGTCCGGCGATCGCGGGCAGATGGCGCTGGCGCGCCCAGCGGCGGTTGCCGTCCATGACGATGGCGATGTGCCGCGGGACGGGGCTCATGGGCTCGCTAAACGGCGAGGATCTCTTTCTCTTTGGCGGCGCCGATCTCGTCGGCCATGAGGATGTAGCGGTCGGTGAGCTTCTGGAGCTGCGCCTCGAGGCGCTTCACGTCGTCGGTCGACACGCCGGAGCTCTTCTCCTTGGCGCGCATCTCTTCGTGTGTGTGCCGGCGGAGCGTGCGGATCTCGACCCTCCCGTCCTCGACCTTCTTGTGCAGCACCTTCACGAGGTCGCGGCGCCGCTCCTCGTTGAGCGCCGGGATGTTGAGGCGAATGACCGCGCCGTCGCTGTTCGGCGCGAGCCCGAGGTCGGACGATTGGATCGCCTTCTCGATCGCCTTGATGAGGCCGCGATCGTACGGCTGGATGAGGATCTGCCGCGGCTCGGGCACGTTGATCTGCGCCAGCTGGATGAGTGGCGTCGGGACGCCATAGGCCTCGACCTCGAGCTGCTCGACGAGCGACGGCGCGGCGCGACCGGTCCTCACGGTCGCGACGTCGTGCTTGAGCGCGTCGATCGCCTTCTTGAAACGCGCTTCGGTCTGCGCGAGAAGGTCTTCGAGCGCCATCAACTGTGGACGAGCGTGCCGACGTGCTCCCCCTTGGCGGCACGGACCATCGCGTCCTTCTGCGAGATGTCGAAGATGATGATCGGTATGCGGTTGTCCTCGGCCAGCGCCGCGGCCGTCGAATCCATCACGGCGAGCCGCTTGTCGAGCAGGTCGCGGTGTGTGAGCTCCTCGATCTTCTTCGCGTCCTTCGTGGTGCGCGGATCGGCATCGTACACGCCGTCGACCTGGTTCTTGCCCATCAGGATCACGTCGGCGCCGATCTCCGCCGCGCGAAGCGCGGCCGCCGTGTCGCTCGTGAAGAACGGATTGCCGGTGCCCGCGCCGAAGATGACCACCCGGCCCTTCTCGAGATGTCGGATCGCCTTCCGGCGGATGTAGGGCTCCGCGACGTCCTGGATCGTGATCGCCGATTGCACACGGGTCTGGACGTCGAGCTGCTCGAGCGCGGACTGCAGCGCCAGCGCGTTGATCACCATCGCGAGCATGCCCATGTAGTCGGCCGTTGCGCGGTCGATGCCATGTTCGGCGACGGCCGCGCCGCGCATGAAGTTCCCGCCGCCGATGACGATGGCCACCTCGGCGGGAAGCGCCTGCACCTTGCGGATCTCCTCGGCGAGGTACTTCACGTACTGCGGCGAGATCCCGAACTTGCGCTCGCCGAGAAGCGCCTCGCCGGAAAGCTTGAGGAGCACCCGGCTGTATTTGGCCGCGCGGCCCTGCGTCATCGCGAGGAGTCTAGGACTCGCCGAGCGCGAAGCGCTGGATGCGGCGCACGTGAACGTTCTCTTTCGTCGTCGCGGCGACCGTCGTGACGAGATCCTTGATCGTCTTCGACCCGTCGCGGATGTAGGGCTGCTCGAGCAGCTCCTCGACGGTCGCGGGATCCATCGCGGCGACCTGCATCGCGATCTCCTGCGCCAGCTGGCGGAACTCGTCTCCACGCGAGACAAAGTCCGTCTCGCTCGCGAGCTCCACCAGCGCGCCGACGCGTCCGTTGCCGTGGATGTACGAGGCGATCAGGCCTTCCTTGGCCTCACGCCCCGACTTGTTCGCGACGGACTGGATGCCGCGCTCCTTGATGAGCGCGAGCGCCTTCGCGTAATCGCCGCCCGTCTCTTCGAGCGCGCGCTTGCAGTCCATGACGCCCGCGCCGCTTTCGCTGCGCAGGCGCTGAACATCCTTTGGATCGACCTTGGTCATCATCACTAGCTCTCCCCGGTGGTCTTGATGTCAGCAGTTGCTTCGGGCTCGACCTCCGCCGTGACGTCCTCGTCTTCCTCCTCCGGCTCGGGCTCGTACACGCGCGGCGTCCGCTTCGCGCGCGGCACACCGATGCCCTCGAGCTCGGCGGCCGTCGTCGAAGGCGCGTAACCCATGTCCTCGGGGGTCGCCTCTTTGCGGCTCGCGTCGAACATCGCGCGCCCCTCGATGATCGCGTCCGCCATCTTCTGGCAGATGAGCTTCACCGCGCGGATCGCGTCGTCGTTCGCGGGGATGATCACGTCGATCAGGTCGGGGTCGCAGTTCGTGTCGACCATCGCCACGACCGGGATCTCGAGACGGCGCGCCTCTTCGACGGCGATGTGCTCGCGGTGCGGGTCGACGATGAAGAGCGCGGACGGGTGACGCTTGAGCTCGCGCACGCCGGAGAAGTAGCGGTCGAGGTGCAGGAGCTCATCGTCCAGGCGCAGCGCGTCCTTCTTCGGCATGGTCGCGAAGTCGCCGCGCTCCTTGCGCTCGTGCAGCTCGTTCAGCCGGTTGATGCGCTTCTGGATCGTGACGAAGTTGGTCAGGAAACCGCCCAACCACCGCTGGTTGACGAAGTGCATGCCGGCGCGCTTCGCTTCGTCGGAGATCGATTCCTGAGCCTGCTTCTTGGTCCCAACGAAGAGGACCTGCCCTCCCTCGCCGGCGAGATCGCGGACGAACGCGTACGCCTCTTCGACGCGCGTAAGCGTCTGCTGCAGGTCGATGATGTGGATCCCGTTCCGCTCCATGAAGATGAAGCGCTTCATCTTCGGGTTCCAGCGGCGCGCCTGGTGCCCAAAGTGGACCCCGGACTCCAGGAGTTGCTTCATGGTGACAACGGCCACGTGGGCCTCCCTTTTTCCTCCGCCTCCGTCAACTCGCTTCAGGTCGCCGCGCGCCGTGGGCACGGAGGGCGAGGGCCGACGCGATCGGGAAGGCGTGCGTGATATCGAGCGAGACGCTCGATCCGACATCATTGTACGGGAAACAGACGAGCGGCCCGGTCTCCCATTCATCGCAGGGGGAGAACCCCCTGCAACCCCCCTCATAAAAACGAGCGGCCCGGTTTCCCGGGCCGCTCGTGTGCTGCAACGTGCAGATGAATTAGGTCAGGTTGTTGCCGATGTTGCTGAAGATGTTCTGGATCTGGCCACGAAGGAAGATCATGGCAACGATGACAGCGATGGCGATAACGGCAATGATGAGTGCGTACTCGACAAGGCCCTGACCCTCTTCGTCACGGAAAAAAGCGATCATGAGAACCTCCTTTCCTTGCATGCTGAGCGGGCACACAAGCCAGCCCACCTGTGTAGAGAATAGGTTGACCGCACCACCCGACAAGGCCTGCAATGGGTAGCCATAGAGGACTGATACGCCGGGGCGACCCCTTAGCGCATTACTCGCGGCATTACGTGCCTTCCACCTCGCGGAAGTCGGGGTGCCCGCGGGACGCGATCTCGTCCCGCAGCGATTCAAGCGCGCTGCGTGGCCGGTCGGGCGGTGGAAGGTCGCCGCCAAGTGACGCCGCGACGGCATCGCGCAGGTCCAAAAGTGTGCAGCCGAAGAGCTCCCCGCTTGTCTCGAACTCCGCCCGCAGCCGGAGGAACCCGAAGGGGTTGTGGCGCGAGACGTCCATCCCGCTGCAGACCTCGTCCAGCAGCGAGTGGAGAGTCCGCCGGCCATCCAGCGACAGTCCGCTGAGCCAGGCCGAAACGAGCAGCGAAGCGCGTTCGTCCAAGGAGGCGATTATGGTGAGCGCCCGATGACCTCCGTCAACGTGCGCTACATGGTCGACGACGTCGATGCGGCGGTCGCCTTCTACACGACCCATCTCGGATTCACGCTCAATTCGAACGCCACTCCCGCGTTCGCCGACGTGACACGTGGCGATCTTCGACTCCTCCTCAGCGGCGCGACCAGCTCGGCGGGACGCGCGATGCCCGACGGGCGCCGTCCCGCCTCGGGTGGCTGGAATCGCTTCCAGATCATCGTGGACGACATCACGAGCGAGGTCGTTCGTCTTCGCGCTGCCGGCGTGACCTTCCGCAACGAGATCATCAAGGGACCCGGCGGTCAGCAGGTCCTGGTCGAGGATCCGTCGGGCAATGTCGTCGAGCTCTTCCAGCCGCGCTAGCTGCTACAGAACGCGGCCACCGTCGCGGCGACGTCGTCGCGCGACACGCGGTGCAGGCGCGCGTCGGGTAGCGACGCGAGCATGCGCGCACCGTACTCGCGCATGATCGCGCGCCGATCGAGCAGCACGACCGCGCCACGGTCCGTGCGCGTGCGGATGAGTCGGCCGAATCCCTGACGCAGACGGAGCGCGGCCTGCGGGACCTGGAACTCGGCGAATGGATCCTCGTAGCGCTCGGCGCGACCCTGGACGAGCGGATCGTCCGGCACGGCGAAGGGCAGGCGCGCGATGACCACGCAGCGGAGAAGATCGCCCGGCAGGTCGACGCCCTCCCAGAACGACTGCGTCCCAAGAAGCACGGCGCGTCCGGCGGCAAAGCGCTCGAGCAGCGCGCGTCGCGAGCCATCGATGCCCTGCGTCAGCACCGCGATGCCGGACTCCTCGAGCTGTCCAAGGCGCGCGGCGACGTCGCGCATCGAGCCGTGCGCCGTGAAGAGCGCCAGCGTGCGGCCATCGAGGGCGCGGCCGATCTCGGTGATCGTCTGCGCGGTCTCTTCCGCAAAGCCCGGCTCCGACGGAAGCGCGCCGTCGTCGGGCACGACGAGGATCGCCTGCTCGTCGTACCGGAACGGTGACCCGAACGCGCGCGCGTCACCGATGTCGGTCAGGCCGAACCGTTCGAGCGCGAAGCCGAACGAGCCGGCGACCGCGAGCGTCGCCGAGGTGAACACCGCGGACCGACGCGGTGCGACGAGACCTCGCCGCAGCGCGTCGCCGAGATAGGACGGCGCGACACGCAGCGACACCGCGCCGCTCGATGCGCGCTCGATCCACACGATGTCGCCGCCCCGCGGCTGGTGGACACCGCGCGAGAGCGCGAGCTGTACCCCGCCGAGCTCCGCGAGTGCCGACGCAAGATCCGCCTGCTCGTCCTCGTCGGTGGTCGCAGATCTGAGGCGCTCCGCGGCGACGGCAATACCGGCGAGCGCATCCGCGAGACGCTCGGATGCGAGCTCGACCGGAAGCCAGCGCTCGTCGCTCGCGCGCACCCCTGCCGTGACGCGGAGCTTGTCCTCGGTCGGACCGAGCGGCTCGAGCACCGCGGCGAGCGCGGCAAAGACCTCACCGCCGCGCTCGTGTGCTGAGGCGATCTCGCGGCGAAGGTCCTCGGCGACGATGGCACGCTCGTCGCGCAGGGCCGATGTGACTGCCGGCGTATGCGAGACACGCTCGAGCGCCCGCCGCAGTCCGCGGTCTTCGAGCGCGAGGCCGAAGGCATCGGTCGCGACATCTTCGAGACGATGCGCCTCGTCGACGACGAGGTGGTCGGTCTCGGGGAGCAGCGCCCCGCGCATGCGCGCGTCCTGCAGCAACAGCGCGTGATTCGTGACGACGATGCCGGCGCGCGCGGCCGCCTCGCGTGCGCGCTGGAGATAGCAGCCCCCCGCGACACGAGCGCACCGGCGCGCGTCGCACGTCTCGTCGTCGGCGGACACGCGCCCCCACAGATCGCTCTCGGATCCGAGGAGGTTCAGCTCGGCGCGATCGCCGGTGAGGGTGGCGGTGCGCCACACCAGCGTCTTCAGGAGCAGCCGCGCCTCGTCGCGCGTCGCGACGAGCCCGCGGAACGACTGCCACCGGCGCGGGCACAGGTAATTGGACCTGCCCTTCAAGACCGCGACCTCGACCGTCGAGCCGAGCGCCGCCTGCAGCGCCGGCAGATCCTTGCGCACGAGCTGGTCCTGAAGTGGCAGCGTGTGCGTGCTCACGATGACCCGCTCGCCGCTGAGCGCACGGCCGATCGCGGGCACGAGGTACGCGAGCGACTTCCCCACTCCGGTGCCCGCCTCCGCGAGCAGCGCGCCGCCGTCACGGAACGCACCCTCGATGGCGGCGGCGAGCGCGCGTTGCTGCGGGCGGTCCTCGTAGCCCGCGAGGCCGCGCGCGAGCGGCCCATCGGGCGAGAAGACGGCATCGACGGTGACAGACGCGCCGAGGCGCGTGAGCGCCCGGCGCACGGGGCGATGCGGGGGCAGAGCCCCCGCATTGTCGTCCCACGCGCCGCGCACCGCGCCGCGCAGCGCCCCGGCGAAGAACGCCGCGTACGCCGACCCGAGAAGCGGCGCGTACGCCTGCACCTCCTCGAGCACGGCGAGCGGCAGCTCCCGCGCGCGGCGCCCGAGATCGGCGAGCACCGCAGCGCACGTCAGCGCGTCGTCGAGCGCGCGGTGGGCCGACTCAGGGTGGATGCCCGCGTCGGCGGCAAGCGACTGAAGTGCATAGGTCGGTGCCGACGGCATCAGGATCGACGCGAGCTCCGCGGTGTCGAGCCGCTCGAAGGGTCCCAGGGCCGCCCGCTCGAGGAACGCGAGATCGAACCCGACGTTGTGGCCCGCGACTGGCGACCCATCAATGAGCGATGCGATGCGGCCGATGACCGACTCGAG
>JALYLT010000097.1 GCA_030774095.1 Chloroflexota bacterium | reverse complement strand
CGAGGACGTGCGCGCGCAGCCGTGCGTACGGCAGCAGCGGATCGGCGAGATTCGCTGGATCGTGATCGAGGCCGACCGACTCGCGAATACGCCGCCGTACCTCTGTCCAGCGCACGATCGTGTCGCGGTCGGTCTCCGGCAGCGCCGCGTACGCCGCGGCGTTGTTCAGCGCGTCGCGGTAGGGGAGGAGCCGCCGTCGCTCGGTGCCGCGTGGATGCTCCGCCGCGAGCGCGAGCTCCCTCTCGTCGATGGTCACGGATCGATGCTATGCGGGCTCGCGCGGGACGAAGCGGCTGCGTGCCGCGATCGCTGCGCTCAGCACCAGGAACGCGGCCGCGATCGGATCGATGAGGATGCTCCCGACCATCGGGACGACGTTCTCCGGTGCGATCCCGGTCAGGCTGCCGGACGTCAGGCTGCCGGACGCCGACGGCAGCGTCAGCGTGGCCCATGGCACCAGCCAGATCGCAGCGACGACAGTGGCGCCCCGAACGCCCCCGGGCAGCTGTGCGGCGACGACCCCGGCCGCGACCGCAGCGGCCGCGATGCCCGCGGCGATGGTCAGTGTGCTCGTCGATGGATCGGTCGTCTGCGCGATCGTCATGCCCCAGATATGGCTGACGACGAACAGCGCGATAGCGAACATGCCTGCGACTCGCAGGAGCGAATTGATCCCGTTGCCTCGCGGCGTCACGGCCCGCGCCAAGGCGATACCCAGACCAATTCCGACGAACTGCGGCCACAGCGACGCGAGGAAACCGAAAGCCGTGCACTGGTCGAATCCCGGGGCGGGGAACACGCCGCCGGCGCGCTCGCAGAACATCGACATGCTCGGGAGCCTCAGTGCGATGCCAAGCGCCACGTAGGTGAGGTCGAGCGCGAGGGCGATCGCACCGCCGGCGCAGAGCGCGACGGCCGCCGCCGCCGCGGTCCCCGCGATCGTGACCACCGGGAAAAGTGGAAACGGCATGGGGGCTCGAAGCGACTGCATGGCTGCGTTGGTCAGGCCGACGACGGCCTGTACGACCGCGGCTACAAGGAATCCCGCGCCGATACCGGAGATCGCCGCCCAGACCGCGGGCTCGTTCCATAGAGGCGGACGTCGCTCGCTCGCGCGCGAACGGAGCCAGTCGATTCCGCGGACCGCTTCGGGAAACTCGCGTGCGAGGCCCTCGCGCATACGCACGTATTGTGACCATATGAGTGAGGCTCAGATCGAGGACGCGCGCACCGAACACGACGTCCTGGCGATCGCCAAGACGATCGCGGCAAATGAGTTCCCGGTCGAGCGCGCGTCCGTGATCGGTGTGGATCGAGAGAGCGGTCGCCTGCTCCGCCTATCACCGTTTCCGTGGAAGGGCAACGACACCGATCCCCCGCTGCTGCGCTGGTCGTGGATCCACGCGCGCACGCTGAAGGACGAGCGCGACGTGCGACCCGAAACGGTGAACGTCGAGGGAGAGGTGACCGCGACGGCATACGTCGACGCGAAGGACGCGTGGCGTCTGCGCTGGCCATTCGTGCGGCCGAACCTTCGCGCGTCTCTCGAGGCGCTGCAGGCGCTGGCGCGCGATCGCGAGGCGACGATCGGATTCGTCCGTCCCGAACCGGACGGCGACGTTCTTCATCTGCCACTGCGGCTGCGCTTCCGCTGCGCGAGCGAGGAGTGTGTCGAGACGCACGAGCTGCCCGTCCTGGACTGGGAGCTGCACGAGATGGCGCGGCTCAGCCGCGAGCGGTACGGCCCGCAGTGGGCGACGCGCTTCCGCGAGACGTGGGGCACGGCGCTGTTCGCGAAATACGACGTGCATCTGCTGCTCTCGTCGTACGCGCAGGCCCCGTCGCGCTTCTACGTCGCAGGCCTCTTCTATCCACCGAGGGAGAAGGAAGACGGGCACGCCCACCTTCATCACCAGGAGCACCGGGCGCATGCGAAAGCAGAGAGCAGTTAGAGCTACCGGCGGTCGAAGATGATCGTGAGGTGAAGAGCGGTCCGGAGCTCGTCGACGCTGCGAACCTGAGCCTTGTCGGCTCCTATCGAACGCTGGTGGCGCACTGCCCGGGTGGCGAGATCCGCGAGGACGACGGTGTCTTCGCGTTCGCGACGGGCCTGCCGCTCTCGCTGTTCAACGGCTGCATCGTCGTGGGACCGACGAGCGCGTCAGAGTTCGAAGCGGCCCTGACGTGGATCGGTGAGCGAGGTCTGCCTTACCGGGTCTGGATCGATGAGGAGCGCGCGCCGGACCTCGGCGGCGTCGCGCTCGCACGCGGGCTCGACCCTGACCCGGTGCCCTATCCGGGCATGGTCCTCCACCCCGTGCCGGACGCGCCCGCACCTTCGCCCGGCGTGACGGTCATACCGGTCACGCGAGCGAACCTGCCGGAGCACCTCGGCGTTCGGGTCGAGAGCGGGCTGCCGCTCGATCTCGCCCGCCGGCTATTCCCGCCGTCTTTCGCCGCCGATCCCGATGTCCAGCTCTTCACCGCGCGGCTCGACGGACGACCGGTCGGTGCGGCGGCCGCCATTCGCAGCGGCGACGTGGCCGGCGTGTACGCGGTAGGCACGCTGCCGGCGGCGCGGCGTCGTGGCGTCGGAACGGCGGCGACCTGGGCGGCCGTGACGGCGGGTCGTGCGTGGGGCTGCGACACGGTCGTGCTCCAGTCGTCGGAGATTGGGTATCGCATGTATTCCGCGATGGGCTTTCGCACGGTCGTGCCGTACGCGACCTTCAAGCGCGCGGTCCCGCAGCGCTAGACCTTGCCCGCGAGCTCCTTCGGGATGTCCTTACGCTCGATACCGATCTCGCTGGCCTTGCCCTTGTAGCCGTGCGGGAAGATGCGCAGCAGCAGGTAGGTGCCGGTGGTCGGATCTTCGGCGCGCTCGACCACGAGCGACGGGCCCCACGGCGAATCGAAATGTGCACCGACCTCTGGTTTGCGTTTGCCGACATCGAATCCGTGCTTGTCCCATTGGAGGACCGAGTAATCGCGCACGACGCGCTCTTCGTCGCCGCCCTCGTCGGGCCGCCAGCGATGTTCGCCGGGGTGCTCGCGCTGGCAGACCGCCGACGAGCCGGAGTGCATCGTGACCCACTTGTACACGTCGGCGTCCTTGCTCTGAGCGCCCGTGGGATACGCCGCGCGATGCCGCTCCTCACCGAGCGTACATAGGTAGTAGAAGAGCACGGGGCGCAGTATATGGACGTGATCCGTTCGAAGATGGTGAGCGTCATGGGTCTGCGCACACGTGTCCTCGAGGAGGGTGGCGCGGGCGGCGGCGATCCCGTCGTGATGATCCACGGCGTCGGCGGCTGGGCCGAGAACTGGCGTGAAGTGATGGGGCCCATCGCGCGAACGGGCCGCCGGACGATCGCCTTCGACCTTCCGGGATTCGGTGAGAGCGATGCGCCGGGCGACGTCGAGCACTTCGGCCCACGCGATCCGTTCTATCCGCGGTTCGTCGACGCGTTGCTGGACGAGCTCGGCATCGGCTCAGCGCACCTGGTCGGCAACTCGATGGGTGGTGCGGTGGCGTTCACCGCCGCGGTGAGCCAGCCCGAGCGCACGCGCTCGCTCGCCCTCGTCGCCGGTGGCGGTGTTGGCACCGAGGTAGCGCTGTTCCTTCGACTCTGCACGCTCCCCGGAGTGCCCACGCTCTCGCGCATGTTCGGGCGACCCGAGCAAGCACGCGACGTGCTGCGTACCTGTTTCTATGACTCCCGTCGGATCCCGGCGTCGCTGTTCGACGAGGCGGAGCGGTACGGCTTCCCCTCATTCGGCGAGTTCGTCAACGCGCTTCGTTCGGGTGTGACGATCTTCGGTGTTCGTCAGTCGCTGCGCGAGCACTGGGTCGCACTCGCGTCACGTTTCGCGGGCCCGGTCCTCGTGGTCTGGGGTCGGCAGGACAGGGTGCTGCCAGTCGAGCACGTCGCGGAAGCCGAGGACGTGATGCCGCAAGCGCACGTCGAGCTCATCGACGACTGCGGCCATCTTCCACAGGTCGAGCGGACGGACGCATTCCTGGCGGCGCTTCTGCCCTTCCTCGACCGCGCCGAAGCAGCCGCTGCTGCGTGAAGGAAACTGGCACCATTGAGGGCGGCGTGAAGACGCGGTCGCGGCCCTCGATCACCACGCCGCGCGCGAAGCTCACTCTCAGCGCCGAACAGATCATCGCCGACTACCGGCTCGCCGTGCGAAGCCGCGCCGCGAGCGAGCTTGGCCGGCGCGAAGTGCTGGCGGGGCGCGCTCCGTTCGGCATATTCGGCGACGGCAAGGAGGTCGCGCAGCTCGCGATGGCGCACGTCATGCGTCCGGGCGACTGGCGCAGCGGCTACTACCGTGACCAGACGGTCATGCTGGCGGTGGGCACAACGACGCTCGAGCAGTACTTCGCGCAGCTCTATGCGGACGCCGACGTGACGCGAGACCCGTTCTCCGGTGGCCGACAGATGTCGAATCACTACGCGACACGCATCGTCGACGAACAGGGGCACTGGCGCGATCTGCTGAGCGCGGTCCAGGTGGCGTCTGACTTCTCACCGGTCGCCGCGCACATGCCCCGGTCGGTCGGCCTGGCGTGGGCGTCGAAGCTGTACCGAGAGTCCGCTGTGCTCCGCGACGCGGCGAAAGGCTTTTCGCGGAACGGCGACGAAGTCTGCTTCACCACCATCGGCAACGCGGGCGCGGCGGAGGGTCTCTTCTGGGAGTCGGTCAACGCGGTCGGCGTCCTGCAGGTCCCGCTCCTCATCAGCGTGTGGGACGACGGTTACGGGATCTCGGTGCCGAACGAGCTCCAGATGACGAAGAGCTCGGTGTCCGCGGCGCTCGCGGGCATGCGACGCGACGGGGGTCCGGGATTCGAGATCGAGGTCGTGAACGGCTGGGACTACGTCGCGCTCTGCGACACCTACGCCATCATCACCGAGCGCGTGCGACGCGAGCACGTGCCCGCCATCGTGCACGTCGTCGAGATGACGCAGCCACAGGGGCACTCCACCAGCGGCAGTCACGAGCGCTACAAGCCGAAGGAGCGCCTGGTCTTTGAGGTCGAGGCAGACCCGATCCGCCGTATGCGCGAGTGGATGATCCGCGAGGGGATCGCGGACGCCGCGACGCTCGACGAGTTCGAGAAGCACGACCGTTCCGAGGTCGAGCAGATCCGCGAGAAGGCGTACGAGACGTTCCAGGAGCCGATCCTTCGTCGCCGCGACGAAGCGCTCACGCTCATCACCGCCGCCGCGACCGAATCCCGCGTCTCGCTTGACGCGCAGGCGAACGAGCTGCGCGAAGCGGGCGACCCGCTGAACCACCGCGCTGTCTACGTCGCGGCGTTCCGCGCGCTCGCAGCGCTGCGTGGCCGCGAAGGTCCGGCCCGCGCAGAGCTCGCGCGGTTCGTGCGCACCTACCGTGAAGAGAACGAGATTCGCTACAACTCGCACCTTCTCAGCGAATCCGACAGGTCACCCCTGCGGGTGCGTCCGCTCGCGCCCGAGTTCCCCGCAAAGCCGGAGACGATCGACGGCCGCCTCGTGCTCCTCCGCTGTTTCGACGCGAACCTCACGCGCGACGGGCGCATCGTCATCCTCGGGGAGGATGTCGGGCGGCTCGGGGACGTGAACCTCGTGTACGAGGGACTCCAGGAGAAGCACGGCGCGCTGCGCGTTACCGACACCGGGATCCGCGAGGCGACGATCCTCGGGCAGGGCATCGGCGCGGCGCTGCGTGGACTGCGGCCGATCGTCGATATCCAGTACGTCGACTACCTGTTGTATGCGCTCGAGCTCGCGTCGGACGATCTCGCGACGCTGCGGCACCGCACCGCGGGCGGCCAGATGTCGCCGGTGATCATCCGCACCAAGGGCCACCGCCTTCAGGGGATCTGGCACACCGGATCGCCGATGCAGATGCTTCTCGGCACGCTGCGCGGAATGCACGTCTGCGTGCCGCGCGACATGGCACAGGCCGCCGGGTTCTACAACACGCTGCTCCGGGGCGACGACCCCGCACTGGTGATCGAGGTGCTCTCGGGTTACCGCCTGAAGGAGCGCGTGCCGTCGAACATCGGCGAATACACCCTGCCGCTCGGCGTTCCTGAGCTGCTGCGTGAGGGCTCGGACGTGACGATGGTCACCTACGGAGCGCTGTGTCGCATCGCGCTCGAGGCGGCGCGTGACCTCGCCGCTGCGGGCATCGACGTCGAGATCGTCGACGTCCGAACTCTGCTGCCCTTCGACGTGGGTCACACGATCGTCGGATCGGTGAAGAAGACCGGTGCGCTGCTGGTCGTGGACGAGGATCTTCCCGGCGGCGCGTCGGCGTACATCCTTCAACAGATCGTCGAAACGCAGAGCGCGATCGACCATCTCGACGTGGGACCGCGCACACTCACCGCCCGGGCGAACCGTACGCCGGTCGGCGTCGACGGCGACTACTTCTCCAAGCCGAGCCGCGAGGACATCTTCGTGGCCGCGTATGCGATCCAGCGCGAGCGCCAGCCGGATCGCTTCCCGTCGCTGGACATAGAGTTGGAGCGATGACCGAGAAGAGCAACGTCCAGGCCGTGCACGACACGCTGCTCTCCGAGTTCCGGCGCGACGAGCGCTACATCCTGATGGGGGAGGATGTCGGCGTCCGCGGCGGCGTGTTCCGCGTGTCCGACGGTTTCATCGAGGAGTTCGGCAAGAACCGCATCATCGACACACCGGTCGCGGAGTCGTCGATCGTGGGCATCGCGATCGGGGCGGCGATCGGTGGCCTGCTGCCAGTGGCAGAGATGCAGTTCGCGGACTTCAGCGCGCCCGCGTTCGAGCAGATCGTCGACGAGGCTGCGCGCATCCGGTATCGCTCGAACGGCGCGTACGGCGTGCCGATGGTGATCCGGATGCCATGGGGCGGTGGCATCCACGGCGCGCTGTACCACTCGCAGTCGGTCGAGGCCTTCTACGCGCACGTGCCCGGTCTCAAGGTCGTCGTGCCGAGCACGCCGCGCGACATCACCGGAATGCTGCGCGCGGCGCTGCGCGACCCGGATCCGGTCATCTTCCTGGAGCACAAAGCGACATACCGTGCCGTTCGCGGCGACGCTCCGGACGACCCGGATTTCACGATCCCCCTCGGGCCGGCCGACGTGAAGCGCGAGGGCACGGACATCACGGTCTTCGCATACGGCCTCATGCTCCACCACAGCCTGAAGGCCGCCGAAGCCCTCGCGACGGAGGGCATCTCTGTGGATGTCGTGGACGTGCGCAGCCTGCGGCCGCTTGATGCCGCGACGATCCTCCGGGAAGCGCGGAAGACCGGAAAGTGTTTGATCGTGTACGAGGACAACCGGCTGTTCGGCGCCGGCGCGGAGATCGCCGCGCTCATCGCCGAAGAAGCGTTCGATGGCCTCGATGCGCCCGTGATGCGCCTCGGCGGACCGGAAGTTCCGGCGATGCCGTACAACAAACCGCAGGAGGACTGGTTCATGCCGAATCCTGAGAAGATCGCGACCAAGATGCGCGAGCTGGCGGCGTATTAGTGATCGCCGCTCATGCGGAGGTGCTCCTTGTCTGTTTTTGAGCTGAAGATGCCCAAGCTCGGTGAGTCGGTGACCGAAGGCACGATCGGCAAGTGGCTGAAGCAGCCCGGCGAGAAAGTGAACAAGTACGACCTGCTGGTCGAGGTGCAGACGGACAAGGTGAACACCGAGATCCCGTCGCCGGTCGCCGGGACGCTCAAGGAGGTCCGGGTCGAGGAGGGGCAGACGGTCCCGATCGGGACGCTCCTCGCCACGTTTGACATGGCCGACGGCGACGCCGCCGCGGCATCGCCTGCCGCGGCGCCGTCAGGTGCCGCGCCATCGGCGCCCGAAGCATCGACCCCTCCGGCAAACGCGCCGGCTTCCGCTCCCTCGGCGCAGCGCCCCCAACCATCGCCGGCTCAACTGCCGTCGGAGCCGACGCCCTCGGCGCCTTCACAGCAGGCTTCCACGTCTGAGTCGGTGCCGCCCCAGCCCCCGCGTCCGTCGGCACCCACCCGCTCAATGTCGTCCTCGTCCGCCCAGCCGACGGCCTCATCGACCGCCACAGCTGAGCGTCCCGATCTCTCCGAGGTGCGGGCGACGCCGGCGGTGCGGAAGCTGGCCGCGGAGAACGGCCTCGACCTCTCGCAGATCGACGGCACCGGGCTCGGGGGACGGGTCTCGAAGAAGGATGTCGAGGACTTCATCGCGAGCGCCCAAGCGGCGCCAGCGGCACAGCAGCCGCCGGCGGCAGAGCAGCCGCAGGC
>JALYLT010000096.1 GCA_030774095.1 Chloroflexota bacterium | reverse complement strand
GTCTTCGGGCGCTGGCCTTTCGGCTCGGGCGTCCGCTTGAAGTCGCGTTTGCGCTGGTATTCCTCGAGGCTCACGCTTACTGCTCCAGCCAATTCTCGGGGAGGTGCCATGGTGCCGTCCGCGTTCGCCTCGCTCGTCGATTCGTTCTTGAAAGAGGAGTACGAGGACTCCCCGACGCTGGCATCCAGCCTCGGCCTCACCGAGTACGACGAGCGCCTCGACGACACGAGCGCGGCCGCGTACGAGCGGCGCCGCGCGTCCGACCTTCAGTGGCTGGGAAAGTTCCGCGCTGCGGCGGATGACGGGCTTGCGCCCGCCGAGCGGATCGACCGGGATCTCCTCGTCTCGGTCCTGCGCGGCCGGGAGCTGTATCACCCGCTCGAGATGTGGAAGCGGCAGCCGAACTACTACCTGAACCCGGGGCTGAACGGCGTGTTCTCGCTCTTCCTGCATCGGCTGCGTCCCGAGCGCGAGCTCGCCGACGCCGCAGCGAAGCGGCTCGAGGGCGTGCCGGCGAACATCCGCGACGGCCTCGCGAACCTCGACTTCTCCAGGACACCGCGCGTGTATGCGGAGCGGGCGCTGGGGCAGGCGAAGGCCGCGGCGCGCTATGCGCGGGAGCTCGTGCCGGCCGAGGTCACCGACGCGTCGTCGAAGGAGCGCCTCACCAAAGCGGGCGCAAAGGCCGCGAAGGCCTTCGACGAATTCGCGGCGTATCTCGAATCGAACATGGACCGGGCGACGGGCGATTGGGCGATCGGTGAGGAGCTCTACAGCGCGCTGCTGCGCGAGAAGGAGCTCCTGCCGTTCGGCGCGGCCGAGCTGCGCGAACGCGGTCACGAGCAGCACGCGCTCCTCTCGACCGAAGCGAACCGCATCGCGACGGAGATCGACCGTTCCGGCGACTGGGCGAAGACCTGCGATCGGCTCAACAAGATCCACGCGCCCACGCCCGACGCGATGCGCGACGAGTACGCCGACTGGACCGAACGCGCGCGGTCGTTCCTGCGCGACACGGGGCTCGTGACCCTGCCACCCGGCGAGAAGTGCACGGTCGAGCCCTCGCCGCCGTTCCAACGCCCGGTACTCGCCGTCGCGTCATATCAGCGACCGCCCGCGTTCCGCGACACGCTGCACGGGCACTTCTTCGTTCCATATCCGCCGGACGGCACGCCGCCAGAGGAGGTGCAGAAGCGACTCGAAGGGAACTGCAGCGCTGGGATCCCGACGACGGCGGTGCACGAGGCGTATCCCGGTCACCACTGGCATCTCGCGATGGCGAAGTCGAACCCCTCGCACGCGCGACGCATCTTCGGAACGGCGTACTTCAGCGAAGGCTGGGCGCTGTATGCGGAGCGCGTCATGCGCGAGCAGGGCTTTTTCACCGATCCGAAGCACCTGCTCTATCAGTACGAGGCGACGATCTTCCGCGCCGCGCGCATCGTCGTCGACACGAGCCTGCACATGGGCGAGATGACGTTCGACGACGCCGTGAAGTTCATGGTCGAGAAAGGCAACCTCACCGAGCCGAACGCGCGCGCCGAGGTCGGCCGCTACTGCAGCTGGCCGACGCAGGCGTCCAGCTATCTCACCGGAATGCTCGAGATCATCGACATCCGCACCCGCTGGCTCGCGCGCCGGGGCGAGTCGGGTCGTCCGGCGCTGCGCGCGTTCCACGACGCGATCACCTCGTCTGGGATGCTGCCGACGACGCTCGCGGAACGGGCCATAGCCGATTGATCTCCCGCCAACTGGTCACACATACGAGCGCTGAGTGATCAAGTACTGCTAAAACTTTCGCGCTGATGCAACCGAGCGTGTTCGATGCGCCGATCTACGGCCTGGTGGTCGTCATTGGCGTCATGCTCATCGTCCTCGCGCGATGGGCAGCGCGTCGCCCGGGGACGCGGTGGGAGTCGCTCGTCGCGCTGCGCATCGGAGACGTGCTGTTCACAGAGATCTTCGGCATCTTCTTGATCGGGTTCGGGATCGGCTCGCTCGTCGCGCCGCAGCTCGACAGTGGTGGGCCACCAGGTCCGCCCGGACGCGGCGGACCGGGGCCGGGACCGGGTGGACGCTTCGGCGGCGCGTTCAGCGGGAACCGACTGCCTTTCCTTCTGGGGATCGTCATGGCCGCAATCGCGGTGGTGGTGCGCATCGACTGGACCGATCACCTGCTGCGCGGCCCGTCGAAAGGCAACACGCTCACGACGTACATCGGCTGGGACGCGAAGGTGGTCGCGCCGATCCGGGCCGGCGAATTCGGTGAGATCGCGCTGCCCGACGGATCCGGCAACGTGATGGCGGTCGTCGCGACCGCCGATACGGACATCGCCCTCGGCACTGCCGTGCGCGTGACCGGGACGAAAGATCTCAACCTCGTCGTTGCGCCGATCTCCCCTCGAGGGACTCTATAGATCGAGCTTGGCACATCGCACACGCGGACACTTGACACGCTAGGCTACGCTTCGCGCGGCAAGCCGCGCGCAAAAAGAACAACAAGCGGGGGTGGCGCCGATGCCTCGTTCCATCTGGCGTGGGGTGATGAGCTTTGGGATGGTCGCCATTCCGGTGCGTCTGTATCTGGCGACAGAGAGCACGAGCAAGGTCTCGTTCAACCTCCTCTGTCCCGAGCACAAGGCACGCATCAAGAACAAGCGCTGGTGCCCGGAGGGCGATCACGAGGTCGCGTGGGGCGACGTCGTCAAGGGCTACGAGTACGAGAAGGGCAGCTACGTCGAGCTTGACGACGCGGATCTCGACAAGCTGCCGCTGCACAGCAGCAAGGCGATCGACATCGCCGGCTTCATCGAAGACGAGGAGCTACCGGGCGAGCTCTACTACCAGTCCGCGTATTACCTCGAGCCCGAGAAGTCCGCGGCGAAGCCGTACGCGCTCCTGAAGCAGACGCTCGAGAAGACGGGCCGCGTCGCGATCGCGAAGTTCGCGCTGCGCGACCGCGAGCGACTCGTGTCGGTCCGCGCGCACAACGGGGCGATGGTCATGAACACGCTCCACTGGCCGGACGAGATCCGCTCGACCGAAGAGCTTGAGCTCCCCGAGGACGTCAAGGTGAGCCCGGCCGAGGCGAAGATGGCGGAGAACCTCGTCGGGATGATGGCGATGAAGTTCGAGCCCGACGAGTTCAAGGACGAATACAAGAAGGCGCTCATGGAGGTCGTGGAGGCCAAGATCGAGAAGCGCCAGGTCATCGAGGCGCCCGAGCCGGAGGCCGAAACGACCGTCGTGGACCTCATGTCCGCTCTGAAAGCGTCCGTCGAGAAGGCGAAGAAGGGCGAGGTCGCGCGGGGCCGCGAGAGCCGCGGCGGCCACGAGTCGCTCGCGAGCAAGAAGACGACGGCGCGCGAGAAGAGCGCGCGAAAGAAAGCGTCCTAGGCAAGGTCCGCTCGATATGCTCGGCGAGTGCGTCGTGACACGCGCTCGCCGGGCGGCGAGCATCCAACCCTCCTCGAGGTCGCGGGCGCGCACGCCGCGCTGCCGCGGGATCTCGCTCCAATGCGGCCGCGCCTCGCCGCCGGCGCGTTCAACTCCCCCGATCACCTCTTCGAGCTGAAATGGGACGGGATCCGGGCTCTCGCGTCGATGGACGGCGGCCGCCTGCGCATCGCCGACCGCAGCGGCGGTGACCTGCTGCCACTCGTGCCCGAGCTCGCGCAGCTCCCCGTCCCCGAGGGCGCGGTCCTCGACGGCGAGATCGTCGTTTGCGACTCACGCGGCCGGCCCAGCTACGACCTGCTCACCGGTCGGCTTGGTCCAAAGGCCGCCAAACGGGGGCGCGGCCCGGTCTTCGTCGCGTTCGACCTGCTGTACGAGGGTCACCGGCCGCTGCTGGGCCGTCCGCTCGAAGAGCGCCGCCGCCGCCTGATCGCGCTTGGCATCCACAGCCGAACGATGGCGGTCCCCGAGCACCTGGACGAGGACGGCGAGCCGTTCCTCGACGTCGTCGCCGAATACGGTCTCGAAGGGATCGTCGCAAAGCGCCGTGACAGCCCCTACATCCCGGGCACGCGGAGCGGCGACTGGCTGAAGTGCTACGTGACTCCGCGCGCCGACGTGGTTCTCGGCGGGCTCGTGGAGGACGAGAGGCGCGGCGCTGTCCGCGCGCTTTGTGGTCTGTACAGGGACGACGTTCTCGCGTTCGTCGGCGAGGCTTACGTGCAGCCGTTTCTGGGCCACTGGCTCGACGAGGCGACGCGCGACTTCACCGCCGACACGTCCCCCTTCGCGACACCGCTGCCACTGCGGGCCGGGATGCGTTGGTTGCGTCCGCGCATCGTCGCGATCGTCGAGCATGCCGGCGAGACCGGTGAGTTGCGCGACGCGCGCTTTCGCGCGCTGCGCTTCGACGGTCGGCTCGACGATTGCCGCGTCGAGGAGCCGATCCAGATGGAATCCGCGCCAGCGCGCGCAGGGAGTGACCGCCCGCGTCTGGTCGTGCTTCATTCATTGCCATTCGGACCCGACTGACCCTCTTCCATTACCATTAGAAAAACCCCGGAGGTCACTTGAGGGTGCCGAAGTTTGTGTTCGTGACAGGCGGGGTCACCTCTTCTCTCGGTAAGGGCATCACCGCGGCTTCCCTTGGACGGATCCTTGCCGCGCGCGGTCTCTCGGTCGCGTCGCTGAAGATGGATCCCTACCTCAACGTCGACCCTGGAACGATGTCGCCGTATCAGCACGGCGAGGTGTTCGTCACCGAGGACGGCGCGGAGAGCGATCTGGACCTCGGCCACTACGAGCGCTTCATCGACCGCAACGTCACGCGTGCGTCGAATCTCACCACCGGCCAGATCTACAACGCCGTGATCGCGAAGGAACGCCGGGGCGACTACCTTGGCGCCACCGTGCAGGTCATCCCACACGTGACGAACGAGATCAAAGAGCGCATCCACCGCGTCGCGCGCGAGCAGCAGGCCGAGCTGGTGGTCGTGGAGGTCGGTGGCACGGTCGGCGACATCGAGTCGCTCCCCTACCTTGAGGCGATCCGCCAGTTCCGCAATGACGTCGGCCGCCAGAACGTTCTGTACATCCACCTCACGCTGCTGCCGCGTGTCGCGACGGGTGAGCTGAAGACGAAGCCGACGCAGCACTCGGTCAAGGAGCTGCGCTCCATCGGTATCCAGCCAGACGTGCTCATCGCCCGCGCCGACGAGCCGATCGACGAAGACCTGCGTGAGAAGATCGCGCTGTTCTGCGACGTGAAGATCGACAACGTCATCTCCGAGCCCAACGCCTGGTCCATCTACGCCGTCCCGCTCATGCTCGAAGAGGCCGGTCTCGGGCGCATCGTCGTCGAGGAGCTCGGGCTTGGAGAGCGCGCCGCCGAGGCGGACCTCGGCGAGTGGCGCTTCCTGGTCGACCGCATCCGTGGCGCGCGGATACCGCTGACGATCGGCCTCGTTGGCAAGTACATCGAGCTGCCGGACGCATATCTGTCGGTCGCCGAGTCGGTGAAGCACGCGTCGTGGGCCGCCGGCTGCAACGTGAAGCTGGTCTGGATCGACAGCGAGAAGCTCGAGCGCGACCGCGACGTCGAGCCGCTCATCGGCCTCGACGGCATCGTCGTTCCGGGCGGCTTCGGCTACCGCGGTATCGAGGGGAAGGTGCAGGCCGTCCGCTTCGGCAGGGAGCGCAAGGTGCCGACCCTCGGCCTCTGTATGGGCATGCAGTGCATGGTCATCGAGCTCGCGCGCACGGCCCTCGGGACCGATGACGCGAACTCGACCGAGTTCGACGC
This sequence comes from Chloroflexota bacterium, assembly GCA_030774095.1. Lineage (GTDB taxonomy): Bacteria > Chloroflexota > Limnocylindria > P2-11E > P2-11E > CF-39. The sequence continues at coordinate 2,514 of JALYLT010000096.1, read as the reverse complement.
GTTCACACCACACCCCGTGATCGATCTGCTTCCGGAGCAGCGCGATATCGCGGATAAGGGCGGCACGATGCGCCTCGGAAGCTACCCCTGCGTACTGGAGACCGGCTCGCTCGCGGGTCGCGCGTACGGACAACCGATCGTGCTCGAGCGGCACCGCCATCGGTATGAATTCAACAATTCGTACCGCGAGCTCCTTGCTGCCAAGGGAATGAAGTTCACCGGGCTCTCGCCCGACGGGCGCCTCGTCGAGATCGTGGAGATCGCGGACCACCCGTTCTACCTCGGAACCCAGTTCCATCCCGAGTTCAAGTCACGTCCGAACCGGCCGCATCCCCTCTTCGCGAATTTCATCGACGCCGCGCTGGCCTTCGCGCGCGCGAACGGACGTGCGGAAGCGGCACCGATGCTGCAGGAGACACACCGATGAAGCTCTTTCTCGACACCGCCGAATACGAAGAGGTCAAGACGGCTGTCGAGTGGGGCGTCATCGACGGCGTGACCACCAACCCCACGCTCATCGCGAAGGCCGGTCAGGACCACGAGACGCAGGTGAAGAAGATCTGCGCGCTCATTGGGAACGTATCGGCCGAATGTGTCAGCGAGAAGCGCGACGACATGATCGTCGAGGGCCGCCGCATCGCGGCGTGGCACAAGAACGTGATCGTCAAGGTGCCGCTCACACCCGACGGTCTGGGCGCCGCCAAGATCCTCGCCGGCGAGGGCATCCGCATCAACGTCACGCTGTGCTTTTCGGTCAACCAGGCGCTGCTGTCGGCGGCGGTCGGCGCGTACATCGTGAGCCCGTTCGCGGGCCGTCTCGATGACATCAACGAGGACGGCATGCGCGTCGTCGCGGACATCGTCGCCGCCTACCGTCAGCAGGAGATCAAGACGAAGGTGCTCGCCGCGTCGATCCGCAACCCGATGCACGTGACCCAGGCCGCGCTCGCGGGCGCTGACATCGGGACGATGCCCTTCGCGGTGCTCAAGATGCTCTTCAACCACCCGCTGACCGACGCGGGGCAGAAACGATTCCTCGAGGACTACCGGAAGACGCAGGAGGCCAAGCCGGCCGCTCCCGCGAGCGGGAAGCCCGTCACGCCCGAGGCCGCAACGAAGCGCTGACCGCGTAGTGGGCGTCGTTGAAGCGTTCGGCGTCCTCTTTCTGCTCGCAGTCTTGACGTACATCGCCTGGCAGGGATACCGCGCGCTACGTGGCGCGCACGAGCCGAACAACGCGCTCTGGTTCCTCGGCCGGTGGGCTCCGCCAGGCAACGATCCGCGACCACGTTCGCCCAATCGCGAGGAGCGCAGACGCCGACGCTAGAGAATGCTGGCGCCGCAGATCGGCCAGGAGTACTTACGTCCCACTAGAGGCATTGCGCCGCCGCTGATACCGATCGCGCGCATACATTCCGCGGCCAATGACCACCAAGCGCTGGGACTTCCGCGACGAGGATCTCCGCCGCTATGCGGTCGAGGTCGAGCACGCGGTCTTGTCCGGCGACCGCAGGATCGTCGTCAACGGACGCGAGGTCTTCCACGGCGGCAAGTTCTTCGACACCGGGAGCGAGCACGCCTTCGACGTCGAAGGTCACAGCGCACGCTTGCGGATCGGCAGCAACGGATTCGGATACACGTACCACCTCGTCGTCGACGGCCTCACCATCCCGCCGGAGGGCGCAACGATCCCGCGTCCTCCGAGGACCGCGCCGGTCGAGGTGCCGGCGGCGTACGCACCCGACCGCGCTGCGGCGGCGCAGCCGGTGATCGCCGCGCTCGCGCATGCGCCAGACCCTGCGGCACTGGCGCGCGCCGGGCTCGTGCAACGCGTGCGGAACGGCGGCCGCTGGTTCTACTGGATCGCAGGGCTCTCCGCGGTCAACTTCGTCTTCTTCATCGTGGGAAGTGACACCGGGTTCGCGCTCGGCACCGCGATCGACTGGTTCCTCCAGGCGCTCGTCGAAGACCTCGCCGACCCGTCGATGGCCTGGATCGCCCACGTCGCCGTCATTGGCCTCTTTGCCTTCCTCGGCGTTCGCGCGACCGCAGGCGCGCAGTGGGCATTCATCGTCGGTGGCGTTCTCTACACGCTCGACGGCCTCCTGTTCCTGCTGGTCGGCGATTGGCTCGGGATCGCGGTGCACGCGTTCGCGCTCTTCGCGATCGTCAGCGCGACGATCAGCCTCCGCAAGCTCCACAGCACGCCGCTCGCGACGACACTGCCGTCGTCCTAGCCGCGGCGCGGCGCCTCGGTCAGGAGCAGGTCGCGCAGATCCGCGCCGGCGACACCGCAGAGATCCAGCACACACAGAAGTAGCGCGGCCTCGTCCGAATCCGCGCGACCCGTCTTGATCGAGATGTCGGTGGCGTAGAGCGACTCGTAGGCGCGCGTGATGTCCGCCTGGCTCACGCCCCGCGCGTACTGCACGTATCGGAAGATCGCACCAGGTGACGACCGGATCGCCTTCGCGATCTTCTCGGCATCCTGGTTGGTCGGCGATCGCGATGCGA
>JALYLT010000095.1 GCA_030774095.1 Chloroflexota bacterium | reverse complement strand
ATCGGCCGCGTGCCGGTGGGAGATCGGGTGGTACCGCGGAGGCCCGCCTTCGTCCCGAGTGCGAAAGCACGGGAGCGAAGCGGGCTTTTTGTTTGCGAGTTCACGGAAGAGGCTCGCGTGACTGAGAGAAAGGATCGTGTGGCGGCGAACGGACCTGACGACCTGAAGACGCTCGCGGACCGCGCGGTGGCGGAGATCGCCGCCTGCGCCGATGACGCCGCGATCGAGGCCGTGCGGGTCCGCTATCTCGGACGCAAGGACGGCGAGGTCACGCAAGCGACGAAACAGATCGCGAGCCTCCCCGCGCAGGACAAGCCGGCGTACGGCGCCGCGGTGAACGAAGCGAAAGCGCGCATCGAGGCCGCGCTCGAGAGCCGCGGCGCGGAGCTGCACGGCGCCAGGGTCGATCACAACCTCGGCGAGCGCGAGGATCTCACGCTGCCCGGTCGCCCGATACGCGTCGGCCGGCTGCATCCCATCACCGCGACGATCCGCGATGTGTCGCGCGTCTTCGCCACGATGGGGTTCGAGACCGTCGAGGGTCCGGAGATCGAGACCGACTACTACGCGTTCGAGGCGCTCAACATTCCCGTCGGACATCCCGCGCGCGAGAAGTGGGACACGCTCTGGATCTCGAACCCCCTCGGCGACGATCCGAAGATGCCGCTGCTCGGCCGCCCGCATACCTCACCGATGCAGGTGCGGATCATGGAACAGCGAAAGCCGCCGATCCGCATCGTCGTCCCGGGTCGCTGCTATCGCTACGAAGCGACCGACGCGATCCGCGAGAGCATCTTCTTCCAGTACGAAGGCCTCGCGATCGACGAGAAGCTGACGATGGCCGACCTCAAGGGCGTCCTCTATTCGTTCGCGCGCCAGATCTTCGGCAGCAGGAGCAACGTGAGGTTCCGGCCGGACTACTTCCCGTTCACCGAGCCCTCGGCCGAGATCGCCTTCTCCTGCGTGATCTGTGAGGGCAAGGACCCGCAGTGCCATACCTGTGGCGGCGATGGCTGGATCGAGGCCGCGGGCTGCGGCATGGTCCATCCCGACGTGCTGCGACGCGTCGGGTACGACCCCGACCGGTATCAGGGCTTCGCCTTCGGCGGCGGCCTCGAGCGCCTCGCGATGGTGAAGACAGGCACGCCCGATATCCGGCTGTTCTATCAGAACGACCTGCGTTTCCTGGAGAGTTTCTAGATGTTGATCCGCGTGCCGATGTCCTGGCTGCGCGAGTACGTCGACGTGACCATTCCGGCCGACGAGCTCGGGGATCGCCTGCACATGTCCGGCACCGAGCTGAAGGGCATCGAGCGGCGGAAGTGGGACAAGATCTGGGTCGGGCGCGTCGCGGAGCTCTCCAAGCACCCGAACGCCGACAAGCTGAGCCTGGCCACCGTCGATTACGGCGAGGGCAGGCGCAAGGTGGTCGCGACCGGCGCGACGAACCTGAAGCCCGGCTCGGTCATCGCCTACGGCGAGGTCGGCGCGGAATACACCGATGGGCACACCGGCGAGCGCATGGTCATGAAGCCGAGGGACATGCGCGGCATCAAGAGCGAAGGCATGGTCCTGTCCGAGAAAGAGCTCGGGATCGGCGAGGACCACGAGGGCATCATGCTGCTCGACGACAAGCTGACCGTTGGCGCGCCGCTGTCCGAGGTGCTCGGCGAGACGGTACTGCTTCTCGAGCTGCAGCCGAACCGACCGGACTGCCTCGGCATCGTGGGCGTCGCGCGCGAGGTGTCCGCCCTGCTGCGCCAGAAGCTGCGGGAACCCGTCGGCGACCCGCTCGGTAAGGACGTGCCGAAGAGCCTGGACGTCCGCATCGAGGACGCCGTGGCATGTCCGAGATTCGCGGCGGCGCGCCTCGACAACATCCGCGTCGGTCCCTCGCCCGAGTGGATGCAGCAGCGGCTCATCGCCGCCGGCATGCGGCCCATCTCGAACGTCGTCGACATCACCAACTACGTCATGCTCGAGCTCGGGCAGCCGCTGCACGCCTACGATCTGCGCGAGGTCAAGGGCGGAACGCTCGTCGCGAGGCAAGCGCGGCCCGAAGAGCATCTGCGGACGCTCGACGGCATCGACCGCGCGCTCCCGGAAGGAACGCTCGTCATCGCGGACGAGGAGCGCGCCCTCGGGATCGCCGGGATCATGGGTGGCGAGAACTCGGAGATCCGCGACGACACGACGACCGTCGCGCTCGAGTGCGCGTCATTCGATCCGAGGAGCATCGGTCCGACATCGACGAGGCTCGGCCTGCGCGGCTCCTCCGGCAGTGCCGCCGCGCGCAGATTCTCGTGGCAGCTCAGCCCCGACCTCGTGCCCAGTGCGCTCGCCAGGACCATCCAGCTGTTGCGCGAGTACGCGGGCGCGCGCCACACGGGGACGGTGGATCGCTATCCGCGCCCGCGCCAACCGGTGGAGGTGCGCATCCCACTGCGGAAGTTCGCGCGCCATCTCGGTATGGAAGTGACGCGCGAGGACGCCGTCGGCGCGCTCAGCGCGCTCGGCTTCGCGGTCACCGAGTCGGGCGATTCGCTCGTCGCGCGACCACCCGCCGTGCGCACGGATATCGCGATCCCCGAGGACCTCATCGAAGAGGTCGCGCGCATCGTCGGGTACGACCGGCTTCCGACCGGCGTGCCCGATGGGCCGCTGCCGCTCGTCGAAGCGCATCCGCGCGAAGAGTTCCGCGAACGTCTGCGCGACGCGCTCGTTGGCATGGGTCTGCAGGAGACCGTGTCGTACTCGCTCATCGATCCTGAGTGGCTCGAGCGCCTGAGCGCGGACGGCAGCGCCGTCGCACCGTGCCCGCTCCGTATCCAGAATCCAACAACACCGGCGCAGTCCGTCGCACGTCCGACGCTGCGCGCGAGCCTCCTCGACACGGCGCGACGCAACCTCCGGCATCGCGACGGCCTCGCGATCTTCGAGATCGCGCCCGTGTATCTGCCGCGCGAGCACGACCTCCCGGAGGAACGCTGGATCGCAGCCATCCTCGTTGCCGGGACCGCGCAGGGTGACAGCTGGCTCGGCCCCGCGCGCATCTCCGATCTGTGGGATCTCAAGGCGATAGTCGACGGGACGCTGGCGAAGCTTCGCGTCCGCGAAGTGGGCGAAGCGCAAACCGGCGCACCGGGTCTTCACCCCGGCCGCTCGGAGCGCCGCGGGTCCGCGGACCGCGACGTGATGATCTGGGGACAGCTCGATCCTCGCGTGGCCGATCTGTGGGAGCTGCCAGCAGAGACCTTCCTCGCCGAGCTCGACGTGGCAGCGCTCCTCGACCGCATATCGCCATCGCAGGTCGTGGCGCCACCCCGGTACCCGGCGGCGATCCGCGATCTCGCCATCGTTCTGGACGAGGCAACGCCGTATGCCGCAATAGAGGAGGCCATCCGTGCCGCTGGCAAGACGCTGGTGGAGTCGGTCTCGCTCCTTGACCTGTATCGCGGCCCGCAGGTCGGAGCGGGCAAGAAATCGCTGGCGGTGCGGCTCGTTCTGCGGTCAGTCGACGGCACGCTGACCGACGCCGACGTCGACCGCGCCGTAAAACGCATTGAGGGCCGCCTCCTGCACCAACTGGCGGCGACCATCCGCGCCTAGAGGCGACCCAAACCGAACCGCCTTGCTCTAAAAGGGGTACGAGGGTAGCCTGCGGACCATCGCGGGTCGTTCCGCGATGCGGGATTGCGAGAAGCGTGGGAGGTACGAACAAGGAATGACCAACCAATGGCGACGCGCGACGGCTGTTGTGGCCGCCGCGACTATGACACTTGCGGCATGCGGGCAGACAACGACACCGCCCGCAGCGACAGCGACGGGCTCGACCGCACCATCAGCGACGGTGGCTGTTGCGAAGCGCGGCGCGGGCGATGACCTGAAGATCCTCTACTGGCAGGCGCCAACGATCCTCAACGCGCACCTGGCGACCGGTACCAAGGACAGCGACGCCGCGCGACTCGTGACCGAGCCGCTCGCCTCGTACGGTCCTGACGCGAAGCCGCTCGCGAATGGTCTCGCGGCGGAGATCCCGACGGTGGCGAACGGCGGCGTGTCCGCCGACCTCACGACCGTTACCTGGAAGCTGAAGCAAGGCGTGAAGTGGTCTGATGGATCAGCGTTCACCGCCGACGACGTCGCGTTCACGTTCTCGCTCATGGCGGACCCGAAGACGGCAGTGTCCACATCGGACGCGGCCGAAGGTGTGAAGTCCGTCGTGGCGAAGGACGCCAACACCGTCGTCGTGACCTACAACGCCCCGAACCCGAACATCTACCAGTGGGGCGTGGGCACGTGCTGCTACATCCTTCAGAAGAAGCAGTTCGAAGCGTTCCAGGGCGAGAAGCTCAAGGACGCGCCCGGCAACCTGAAGCCGATCGGCACCGGGCCGTACGTGGTCGACACCTTCAAGTCAGGGGACGTCGTCCTCTACAAGATGAACGACCAGTTCCGTGAGCCGACCAAGCCGTACTTCAAGACCGTCACGTTCAAGGGTGGCGGCGACGCTCCGTCGGCGGCCCGCGCGGTCTTCCAGACCGGCGATGTCGACTACGCCTGGAACCTCCAGGTCGAGGCCGGCATCCTCAAGCCGATGGCCGACACGAGCACGAAGGGCAAGCTGCTGACCGTCTACGGCTCGAGCGTCGAGCGCATCATGCTCAACTTCTCGGACCCGACCGCATCGCTTGGAGCCAAGCGCGGCGAGCCCGACACCAAGCACCCGTTCTTCAACGGACCTGACGGCAAGACCGTCCGCACCGCGCTCGCGATGGCGACCGACCGCAAGACCGTCGCGCAGCAGATCTACGGTGACGGCCTCGCCGGCAAGGCCGGCTGCAACATCGTCACCGGCGTCCCGGACTACGAGTCCACCGCGACCACCGACTTCTGCAATAAGTTCGACACGGCTGCCGCGGGCAAGCTGCTGGACGACGCTGGATGGAAGCTCGGCACGGACGGCGTCCGCGCCAAGGGCAGCATCAAGCTCAACATCGTCTACCAGACCACGGTCAACGCCGTGCGGCAGAAGACGCAGGACATCATGAAGCAGAACTGGGAGAAGGCCGGCTTCAAGGTCGAGCTCAAGTCAGTGCCTGCTGATGTCTTCTTTACCAACACCTCGCCCGATGGTGCCAACCACTTCTGGGCCGACGTCGAGATGTTCACGAACAACAGTGACCCGGACTTCACGAACTACCTCAACGGCTGGACCAGCAAGCAGGCCACCGGCAGCGTGAACAACTGGAACTCCGCGAACTACAACCGCTACCAGAACCCGGCGTATGACACGGTCATCGACTCGCTCCGCACGGAGAAGGACCCGGCCAAGCGGGCCGCGCTCTTCAAGCAGGCGAACGACATCCTCATTCTGGATGTCGTGATCATCCCGGTCGTGACGCGCACGCAGGTCACCTCGGGTATCTCCAACCTCCTGAAGAACGTCGTCCCGACGGGCTGGGACTCCGAGATGTACGCGGTCCAGGACTTCGGCAAATAGCCTTCGGAGGCTAGGAACGGGGTAGGGTAGTGCGGTGGAAGACCTCCACCGCACTACCCGATCCTCTAGGCCGGAAGGCGCGAGGGGTTAACGAGTGGGTAGGTACGTACTGAGGCGGCTCCTCATCGCCATTCCGACGCTCATCGTCATCAGCTTCGTCGTCTACGCGATCCTCGCGCTCGCGCCTACCGACCCGCTCGCGTCGTTCGGCGCCGACCCGCGCGTCCCGCCGGAGGTCCGCGAGCGGATCCGCGAATCGCTCGGCCTCAACGAGCAATGGCATGTGCGTTACGTGAAATGGGTCCTCGCCGTCGCGCATCTCGACTTCGGGTATTCCTTCATGAGTCGCTCGCCGGTCATCGACCTCATCTGGCAGCGGCTGCCGAACACGCTCGCCGTCGTGGGCGTCGCGTACGTCATCGGCGTGCTCCTCGCGGTCCCGATCGGGATGATCTCGGCCGTGCGGCGCTACTCGGTGTTCGACCACCTGTCGACCACGTTCGCGTTCATCGGGTTCTCGGTACCGACGTTCTTCACCGGTCTCCTCCTGATCATCATCTTCAGCGTGAAGCTGCACTGGCTTCCGTTCATCTACGACTCGACGCTGAAGATCACGAGCCTCTCGACGCTCGGCGATCAGATACGCCAATCCATCATGCCGATCACGGTGCTCGCGCTCTTCGATACGGCGACGATCGCCCGCTATACGCGGGCGGAGATGCTCGAGCATCTACCTCTTGACTATGTGCGCACGGCCCGCGCGAAAGGTCTGAAAGAGCGCCTCGTCGTCCTGCGCCACGTGCTGCGCAACAGCCTCATCCCGGTCGTCACGCTCGTGGCGCTCGGCGTCCCGGCGGTCTTCGGCGGCGCGATCGTGACCGAGCAGATCTTCCGCGTGCCCGGGATCGGCGAGCTCCTCGTGCGCTCGATCGGCCAGGGCGACACGCCCGTGGTCGCCGCGATCCTCTTGATCTTCGCGACGCTGGTCGTGCTGTTCAACCTGCTCGCCGACGTCCTGTACGGCGTCCTCGATCCGCGGATCCGGTATTCATAGTGGCCGCGACCGACGTCGAGATCGCGCGACTCCCCGCAAACATCGAGTTGAAGCGCCCGGCGCGCTCGCTGTGGGGCGACGCATGGCACCAGTTCACGCGGCACAAGCTCGCGATGGCCGGCCTGTTCACGTTCCTCTTTCTCATCGTCTTCACGCTCTTCGGACCGCTCGTGTACCACACGGCGATCAACGTGATCGACTTCAACGTGTCGCTGAAGGGTCCGAGTCCCGAGCATCCGTTCGGCACCGACGACCTCGGCCGGGACATGTTGGCGCGAGCGATCCTCGGCGGACGGATCTCCATCGCCGTCGGCATCACGTCGGTGCTCGTCGCGATCACGCTCGGGCTCACGATCGGAGCGTTGGCGGGTTACTTCGTGAAGCTCGACAGCCCGCTCATGCGGCTCACCGACCTGTTCCTGTCGCTGCCGATCCTGCCGCTGCTCCTCGTGATCGTGTATCTGTTCCGCGACTCGCTCCGCGCCGCGTTCGGACCGGAGCTCGGCATCTTCCTCATGATCGTCGGGGTCATCGGCGTCCTGAACTGGATGCCTGTCGCGCGTCTGGTGCGGGCCTCGTTCCTGTCGCTCAAGCAGAAGGAGTTCGTCGAGGCCGCGAGAGCGATCGGAGATCCCGACAGCCGCATCATCATGAAGCACATCATCCCCAACGTTCTGAGTCCGGTGCTGGTGGCCGCGACGATCGGCGTCGGCGGCGCGATCCTCACCGAGTCCACGCTGTCGTTCCTGGGCCTTGGTTTTCCCTCGGACGTTCCGACATGGGGCCGCCTTCTCTACGACGCGAAGGACTACATCGACATCGCGCCACACTGGGCGTTCTTCCCGGGCTTCCTGATCTTCCTAACCGTGCTGTCGATCAACTACGTCGGTGACGGCCTCCGAGACGCACTCGATCCGCGCAAGACCAGCTAGCACGTACGGCGCTCTCCTGCCACGCGCGTTCTACGCGCGCCCGACCCTCTTGGTGGCGCGTGACCTCCTCGGCAAGGTGCTCCTCTACGATGGCCCCGAGGGCCGGCGCGCCGCGCGGCTCGTCGAGGTCGAGGCCTACCACGGGACCCGTGATCCGGCCTCGCACGCGTTCCGCGGCCCGACGCCGCGCACCGAGGTCATGTTCGGGAGGCCGGGACACGCCTACGTCTATCTCTCACACGGGGTCTGGTACTGCATGAACGTCGTCGCTCATGAGTCGGACGTCGCCGGCGCGGTGCTTCTCCGCGGCGCGGAGCCGCTCGAGGGCTTCGCCGAGGACGCGCGCCTGAGCGGACCCGGGCTGCTCGGTCGTGCGTTCACCCTCACCACGTCGCACTCGGGCATCGACCTGACGCGCTCGGCGTTGCAGCTGCGCGACGCGCCGCCGCTCGCCGCGCGACGGATCGCGCGCGGGCCGCGCATCGGGATCGCGGAAAGCTCGACATCCGCGAGGCCGTGGCGGTTCTGGGTGCGTGGGTCGAGCGGGGTGTCGCGGTGACGACGGCCGCGGAGCGCGCGCTCGTCACGCTCGAGTACCCGGCGATCCGCGCGCTCCTTGCCGAGCGCTCGTCATTCACGCCCGGACGCGAGCTCGCCGAGGCGCTGACCCCCGTGACCGACGTGCGCGAGGCCGATCGCCTGCAGGACGAGACCGCCGCCGCGCGCAATCTGCTGCGCGCCCAGCCGTCCGCGGGCATCGGTGGCGCGCGCGACATCCGCGACGCCCTGCGGCGAGCGCGTCTGGGCGGCTCGCTCGATCCGCTGC
>JALYLT010000094.1 GCA_030774095.1 Chloroflexota bacterium | reverse complement strand
TAGACGCGCTTCACCTGTGTAAGTCTAGGCGTGATGCTGCCCTTCTTCGCGGCGATCGGTCTGTTCGTGATGCTCGTACTTCTCTGGCTCGGAGAGCGACTCGCGGACCGCACCGAGGGCCGCCCGCCCTCTTCGCGTGGCCGACTGCCGCCGGGCGGGCGGCGCAATTGAGCGACCTCGAGATCAGCCAGCGCGCTGCGCGGCGGCTCGTCATCGACGCGCAGCTTCTGGGCGCCGAGAGGCAGAGCCCCGACCGCCGCGGGATCCTCGCGACCGTCGATCGCATCATCTGGCTGCAACTCGACCCGACCAGCGCCGTCGCGCGCAGCCACTTTCTCGTGCTCTGGAGCCGTCTAGGGCAGTACGAGCGAGAGGACGTCGCGCGCCTCATCTACAAGGACCAGCGGCTCTTCGAATGGCGCGCCTTCGTCTATCCGACGCGCCACCTTCCGTTCTATCGGCTCGCGATGCGCAAAACCTCGACGAACCCGTACTGGCGGGGTCGCAGGCCGTGGATGCGCGCAAACCTGCCACTGCGGCGACAGATCCTGTCGCGGCTGCGGCGCGAAGGGCCTCTTGCCACGAGCGCGTTCGACGGACGCGATGCAGTGTCGTGGCACTCGACCGGATGGACCAACGACCGCAACTCGAGCCAGATGCTCGAGTTCCTCTCGGCCGAAGGCCGCGTGCTCGTTGCCGGGCGCTCTGGTCAGGAGCGGCTCTGGGATCTCACCGAGCGATGCGTCCCCGCGAAAGCGCTGGTATCCACAGCGTCTCCGACCAAGTTGATGCGCGATGCGACCATCCGCGCGACGCGGGCGCTCGGGGTTGCGACTGCGACGCAGATCCAGAACACGCTTCCCTACACGATCCGCGACTCCATCGCGAAGACGATCGTGTCACTAGAGCGCGCGGGCGAGCTCGTGCCGGCACTCGTCGGGTCGTCCGGTGATGGCACCCTCAAAGGCCGCTGGTACGTGCACGCAGCCGATATGGAGAGGATCCCGGCGCTGGAGCGGAGCTGGAGCGGCCGCACCACGCTGCTCTCACCGTTCGACACGCTGATCCGCGACCGTGCTCGGGCGGAGGCGCTCTTCGGCATGCGCTACCGCATCGAGATCTACGTCCCGCCGGCGAAGCGCCAGTACGGGTACTTCGCGATGCCGATCCTGCACGACGACGAACTCATCGGAGTGGTCGACCCGCGCGTCGATCGCGAGAAGGACACATTCGTCGTCAACGCGGTTCACCTCCAGCCAGGTGTGAAGCGCGATCGGGACACTGGTCGAGCAGTGGCGCGAGCACTCGACGACCTCGCACACTTTACCGGCGTGTCCCGCGTCAGCGTTCCGGCGGGCGTCGGGTTGCCTGGTCTCCGCTAGCGTTGCGACATGCGAGCCGTGCTGCTCGGAGCGCTGCTTGTCACGGCGTGCGTTCCACCGTCGTCGACTCCGGCGACGCCGACGCCGTCATCGCCCGTGACATTCAGCGCGACGCCGACCTCGGCGGCAACTCAGTCGGGCGTCCCAACTTCGACCTTCGGCGACGGCGCTGCCGCGCGGTGGCCGGTGGTTCTCTACGAGGGTGAAGGCTTCATCGTCAGTCAGCGCACGGAGTCGGCGAAGACGGAGATTGCTCGACCGTGTGGGCCCGTCTCCCGGCTCGAGGCTCGGCCGGCAGGCCTTCTGACGTGGTGCAACGTGGGGCAGTCGGACTTCGCCGAGCTTCGTCTCATTTCGATCCCGGATGGGCGCGTGACCGTGCTCGCATCGAGCACTCGCGCGTCGTGGCCCGCGGACGTCTCGCCTGATGGGCGATCTGTCGCCGCGTTCCGTGCGGGAGAGTGCGTCCCGGGCCCGCCGGTCTGCCAGACCCGCGCGGTCCTCATCGACGTCGCGAGCAAGACCGAGCGCGAGCTCCTCCCGAGCGGTTATCCGCTCGGCGCCACGGTCGAGTGGAATGCGCTCGGCCTCACGCTGTTCCAGCCGGAATGCGCTGAGGCGGGTTGCGCCGGTCCGAGCGACAGAAGCGGGACGTTCGTCTGGGACGGATCCGCGTTCAAGAAGTGGGGTGACCTGCGCTTCGTGGCGAAGTCCGGCGAGTGGACGCTGCTCGAGCAGTTGCACGCCTTCTACGTGGAGCCACGCGCGGTGATCGTGCGCGGACCGCAGGGCGAGAAGGCCTTATCAGCGGGTCACGCACTCGCCATCGCGAGCAACGGCGAGACGCTCGTGTGGCGACCGGGTGATTCATCGGCGCAACGCGGCATGCTGTTGCGCTTCGCGCCCGACGGTCGTGTGCTCTGGCAGTCGGAGCTTGTCGGCTCGGTGCTGAAAATGATCGGACCCGACGCATTCCTGTCTGTGTCGCCTGAAAACAAGATCGAGCTCTACGACCTGAAGCGAATGTTGCGGTTCACGCCGACGACGCCCATCAAACATGTCGTCGCCGGGGTCGGCCGCTAGCTCTTCGGCGGCTTCTTGATCACGCGCAGACCCAGCTCCTCGAGGAGCTCGTCGTTCAGCTCGGCGGGTGCATCGAGCAGCGGGTCGTAACCGGTCTGCGTCTTCGGGAACGCGATGGTCTCGCGCGCGTTCGCGAGGCCGGCCAGGATCATCACGGTCCGGTCCATGCCAGTGGCGATGCCGCCCTCGGGCGGCGCGCCGTACTCGAGCGCGTCGAGGAGCGCGCCGAAGCGCGTCGCCGCCTCGGCCTTCGAGATCCCCATGAGCTCGAATACGCGCTCCTGCACCGCGCGGTTATGGATGCGGATGCTGCCCCCACCGAGCTCGTTGCCGTCGACGACCATGTCGTATTGCGTGCTGCGCGCCTTTCCCGGATCGGTCTCGATGAGGCCGAGATCGCGCTCGCTCAGCGGACCGGAGAACGGATTGTGGGAGAAGGTCCAGCCGCCTTCCGGCGTGCGCTCGAACATCGGGAACGGGTGGACCCACAGGGCGTGGTGCGTTGACGTGTCCGCGATCGCGAGCTGCGAGCCGATGTGCGAGCGCAGCGTCCCGATCGACACGCTCGCCGTGTGATAGTCCGCGGCGACAGCCAGCAGCAGGTCGCCCTCCTTTGCGAGCGCCGCGCCGCGCAGACGCGAGAGCTCATCCGCGCTCAGGAACTTCGCGACCGGCGAGCCCACCTCGCTCCCCTTGAACGCGAACGACACCAGGCCCTTCGCGCCCTTGGTCTTGGCGACGGCCGTCCAGGCATCGACCTCCTTGCGCGAGGCATCGGCCTTTCCCGGCACGACGATCCCGCGCACCGATCCGCCGCGATCGATCGCGTCCTTGAAGACGGCAAAGGCGCTGCCCCGGAAGAGGTCCGTGAGTTCGACGAGCTCCATGGCGAAGCGGGTATCGGGACGATCGCTCCCATACCGGCGCATCGCTTCGTCGTACGTGATGCGCGGCCAGGGCTTCTTGTGCAGCGGCTTCAGCGCGAAGCGCTCGAACACCGCCGTGTAGCACTCCTCGACGATCGCCATGATGTCGTCGGGTTCGGCAAAGCTCATCTCGACGTCGAGCTGTGTCAGCTCGTAGATGCGATCCGCCCGCGGATCCTCGTCGCGGAAGCAACGCGCGATCTGCACGTACTTGTCGATGCCGCCGACCATGAGGATCTGCTTGAGCTGCTGCGGCGACTGCGGGAGCGCCCAGAACTTCCCGGGGTAGTAGCGCGACGGCACGACGAAGTCCCGCGCTCCAGTCGGGTCGGACCGGATCATCATCGTCGTCTCGATCTCCCAGAAGCCACGCCCGACGAAGAAATTTCGCATGGTGTTCGTGACCTCGTGCCGAAGCCGCATGAGGTCCTTCGACCGCTCGCGCCGCAGGTCGATGTAGCGGTACTTCCAGCGGAGGTTCTCGTCGACCGGTGTCTCCTCGTTCACATAGAACGGTGGCGTCTTCGCTTCGTTGAGGACTACGATTTCGTCGGCCGCGACCTCGAGATCACCTGTCGACAGCTTGGAGTTGCGCGTGCCCTCGGGTCGAGGGCGCACGGTGCCCCTGACCTGCAGCACCCATTCGTTGCGCGCGTCCTTCAGTGCTGCGTGCGCCTTGGAATGCTCCTTCGCGTTGGCCACAATCTGCGTCTTGCCGTAACGGTCACGCAGATCGATGAACGTGACGTCGCCGTGGTCGCGTCGGCGGTCCACCCAGCCGGCGAGCGTGACGGTCTTTCCGACATCCGCGGCGCGCAGCTCGCCCGCGGTATGCGTGCGCAGCATCAGTCGCGGGGATCCGAAAGGAACGGTGCCTCGCCGGCCGCGCCCGGCTCGTGGTCGTCCGGGTTCGTCGGCGGCTTCCAGAGCGTGGGCTTCGGATATTTCGGCACGTGGCGACCGACCTCGGTGACCACCGCGGCGAGCTTGGTGACGCGCTGCTCCTTCTTGATCAGGTCGCGGACAATGAGGTTGCCTCCGCGCGCTTCCGGGGTGCCACGGATGACCGCGACGCTCGCGCCGTGCTTGATAGCGCTCTCGAGCTGCCGTTCGAGCGAGCGCGCGGAATAGTCGATCGCGACTCTGAAGCCCTTCTCGCGCAGCGGGTTGGCGACCTGCGTGCGATCGGCGACGTCGTCAGGCTGGGCCGATACGACATACACATCCGCCTTCGGTTCTTCGGCCACCATCACTCCCTGCTGCTTCAGCGCGTAGTACAGGACGTCGGCGCCACCGGCGATGCCGGTGCCGCTGAGATCGGGGCCGCCCATCCGTTGCACCAGGCCGTCATAGCGCCCCCCGGCCGCGACGGCGATGTCGCTGCCCTTGCGGAACTCGGGATCGGTCAGCACGAACTCCGACACCGTCCGCGTGTAGTAATCGAGACCGCGCACCAACGTCTCGACGACTTTGTACTCGATGCCGAGGCGTGTGAGCCCGTCCTGCACCTCGGCGAAATGCTTCTTGTCGTCGTCGCAGAGGATGTCTCGCAGCTTCGGAGCGCCGGCGATGATCTCGCGGTCCTGCGGCTCCTTCGAATCCAACACGCGCAGGACATTCGTGTCGAGGCGCCGCTGCGACTGCGCGCTCAGCGCGTCGCGGTAATTCGAGAAGTACTCGCCGAGCGCGGTCTTGAGCTTCACTTGGCACGCCTCGTCGCCGATGGTGTTGATCTCGAGCTCGAACGCCGTGAGACCAACGTCTGCGAACAGACCGTTCGCGAAGTCGATGATCTCGACGTCCGCGGCGGCCTCCGGAGCGCCGTAGCACTCGAGGCCCCACTGCCAGAACTGGCGGAAGCGGAGGAGCTGCGGGCGCTGCCCGCGGAACATCGGCTCCCAGTAGAAGAAACGGATCGGCTGCGGCGATTTGTGGAGGCCGTTCTCGAGCAGCGCGCGTGTAACGGCGGCGGTGCCCTCAGGGCGCAGCGTGAGCCCGCCTTCACCGCGCTGCCCGACCTCGTACATCTCGTAGCCGACGATGTCGCTCCCCTCGCCCACTCCTTTTACGAAAACCTCGCGGTTCTCGATGATCGGCGTGCTGATGCGCGGATACCCGTAGCGCAGCCCGCGCGCCTGCACTACCGCCTGGAGCGCGTCCATCGCAGCCGCTTCTTCGGGGAGCAGGTCCCGCGTCCCGCGGGGCGCCTGAAACGTGGGCATCGGGAGAATGACGATATCCTGCAGCGCCGCGCGCCGCGCAGCGGATATCGTGAACACGATGAATCGACGCCCCTTTCCTGGATCGACGGACAAGGTCGGCACGGTGAACGGGAGCAGTCATTGGAGGCAAGACCACGAGTAGCTCCACTCCGAAGCCGAGTGCGAAACCGGCCACAAAGGCGACCATCGAGCTTGCGAAGGGCGGATCGTTCACGTTCACGCTGCGGGCGGACAAGGCTCCGCAGACCGTCGAGCGTTTCGCGGGCAAGGCGAGAAGTGGCTTCTACGACAACCTGACCTTCCACCGCGTTGAGGACTGGGTGGTCCAGGGTGGAGATCCAAAGGGCACGGGCACCGGCGGCGAGCGCGTACCGAGCGAGTACAACGATCTGAGCTTCAAGCTCGGTGCCGTCGGCATCGCACGCGGTCAGGATCCGGCCTTCAACAACGATTCCCAGTTTTTTGTCGTGAAGAAGGACTCGACGTTCCTCGACAAGCAGTACACCAATTTCGGTCAGGTCACCGACGGCATGGACGTGGCTGCCAACGTGAAGATCGGCGACAAGATCAAGAAGGTCACTGTCGAGTGAGTCGCATCGTCGGTCTGGTCGTGTGTGTGCTCATGGTTGCCTGCGGTGGCGCGGCCACACCCTCACCGACTTCAGCGAGGAGCGTCGCGCCTACGGTCCCGGCCGCGGATACGCGCAGCTGCGCGCCGGTCCCGTCGGGCGTCGCCGTAAGAACTGCATCGGTGGAACTCGAAAAAGGCGGCACTGTTCAGCTGGCGTTACGACCCGACAAGGCGCCGAGTACGGTCGCGACGTTCATCTCCAAGGCGAACTCTGGGTTCTACAACGGCCTCACCTTCCACCGCGTCGTCGCGGATTTCGTTGTGCAGGGTGGTGACCCGAAGGGCGACGGGACGGGTGGCGGCACGCAGGCCACCGAACTCAGCGACCTGCCGTTCTGCAAGGGCTCGCTCGGGATCGCACGCGGTAGTGACATCAAGGTGAGCAACGATTCCCAGTGGTTCATTTGTACCGGGTCGTGCCGTCACCTCGACAAGCTGTACACGAACTTCGGTCAGGTGACGAGCGGTATGGACATCGCGCTCGGCATTCGGGTCGGCGACAAGATCAAGTCGATCAAGATCGGGTAGCGGACTGGGCGCGCGCGGCTCCATCGCATACGCGATCGCGTTCGCCGGATTCGTGGCAGTTGCGCTTCCGCTCGACCGCGCGACGTCAGCGCTCGAACAGTCCGCGCTCGGTCTCACGGCGTGGGTCTTCCTCGCCGTCGCGCTCCGCCTGCAGCCGCCAGCCGTTCGCGTGCAGATCGCGACTCTCGTCGTCGTCGCGACGCTGCTGGAGATCATCGGCTCGATCGTGTGGGGCGCGTACCGGTATCGCCTGGAGAATCTCCCGCTGTACGTGCCCGCCGGCCACGGCCTCTTCTACCTCGCGGCGCTGCGCATCGCGTCGCTGCCGCTCCTCGAGCGGCACGCGAGGCGCATCGTGATCGCCGTCACCGCCGGCGCGACGCTGTGGATGCTCTACGGCCTGGCGCGTCCGCCGCTTCCCGACCTGCTCGGCTTCGTGACCTGGGCCATCTTCATCCGCTTCATCGTCCGCGGCCGGTATCCCCTGCTCTATGCCGTGAGCTTCGCGATGACGACCGCGCTCGAGCTGTACGGCACCGGCCTGGGGATATGGCGATGGGCTCCGGTCCTCCCCGGATTGATGCTGCCGGCCGGGAATCCGCCGACCGGGATCGGCGCGGGCTACGCGGCGATGGACGCGCTCACGCGGCGGATCGTCGGTCGGCTCCGCGGGCGTCGCAGCGCCGCGCCCGAGCTCGCCGAGGCGGTGTGAAGCTCGCCTCGTCGCGCTCGCCGGCGAGCGCATGCTCCTCCTGCGATCAGTGCGGCGCGTACTCCGTGGCGTCGGCGTCGCGAGGCAGGTGGAGCGGATGACGCGGCGCCCCAGATCGAGTGCGTCCGAGCGCCAGGAGCCGCGACCGAGGACCGAACAGCCTCAGCGCCTCGCTCCCCCGGTCGCGTAGCGCACCGTGGACACCCCACGCGACCACGACCGCCGACGCTGCAGCGGCGCGCAGCATGAACGCATCGTTCCGTGGACCGACCGGGTCGCGCGCCGATCGCAGCTCCCGCGGGTCGGTCGCGCGCAGGGCGAAGATGTTCACGACCTCGATGCCGCCGTAGCCCCAGTCGCGGGCGAAGCCGATGCACCGGCGGATCGTTGGGTCGTCTCGGCGCGCGTCGGCCGTCGAGGGATTGAGCATGCAGAAGGCGATCGCTGGCCGCGACCGATCCCAGCGGCGCCACAGGCGGTAGCGATACCGACGATCGCTGGAAAAGATCGCGCCCGCGATCACGGAGCGACGAAGGGGATGACGTGCTCCTGCTCGTCTGGGTCGTTGCGCGCGACGACGGCGATCACCGGCTCGTCGTAGGGGTTCTCCGGATAGTGCGGCACGCCCGGCGCGACGAAGAGGAAGTCGCCGGCCACCGTCTCCATCGAGTGCTGTAGCCGATCGCCCCAGTGGTGGATCGCCCTGCCGCTGATCACGTAGATCGCACTCTCGAACTCGCTGTGCGTGTGCGGCTCAGCCCGTCCCTTCGGCGGAACGACGATGAGATTCAGCGAGAGGTCTTTCGCGCCAGCGGTCTTTCCCGAAACGCCGAGGAAGTACGGGATCTTCTGCTTCGCCTCGAACGCCACGGTGCTGCGCACGCGTACCGAGCC
>JALYLT010000093.1 GCA_030774095.1 Chloroflexota bacterium | reverse complement strand
CAGACGCTCCTCGCGTTGTCGAAGATGAGCTTCGAGATCCTCCAGGTCGCGCTCAGGCGCGTTGGCGAGGCGCACGGCGAACGGCTCTGGGACGAGGCGAACTCCTCGATCAAGCTGATCACACCCGAGCCAGGCGGAAAGCTGCATCTCGAGATGCACGACATCGTCGCGACCGAGCGTCCGCCCATGGCGACCGTGCCCGCGTACATCGCCTCGCACGCACGTTGAAGGTCCTGCGTACCGTCGCGGACGTGCGCGCGTGGCGCGCGGGCGCGGGCCGGGTCGGCTTCGTTCCCACGATGGGCGCGCTGCACGCCGGCCACATATCTCTCGTGGAGCGCGCCGTGCGTGAGAGCGACAGTGCGGTCGCGTCGATCTTCGTCAACCCCACGCAGTTCGGCCCGAACGAGGACTTCGCGGCCTACCCGCGGACCGAGGCCGAGGATGTCGCGCTGCTCGAGGACCACGGATGCGCGGTCGCCTTCGTTCCGCCACCATCAGAGATCTATGCACCCGGCGACGCGACGCGTGTCACGCCCGGACCGATCGCCGCACCGCTCGAGGGCGCCGCACGACCCGGGCACTTCATCGGCGTCGCGACGGTCGTCGCGAAGCTGCTGGCGATCGTGCGGCCCGACACCGCGTTCTTCGGACAGAAAGACTTCCAGCAGCTGCGCGTCCTCCAGATGACGGCGCGTGATCTTCGTCTGGGTGCGGACGTTGTCGGCTGCCCGACCGTTCGCGAGCCGGACGGCCTCGCGCTGTCGTCGCGCAACGCGTACCTCACACCGGACGAGCGGCGCGACGCCGTCGCACTGTCGCGCGGCCTCTTCGCCGCTCGCGAGCTCTGGGAGCAGGGCATGCGCGGACCGGACCGCCTGCGAGACGCGGTGCGCGCCGAGACGGCCGGACCGAGGATCTCGCTCGAGTACGTCTCGGCCGCGGATCCCATCACGCTCGTCGAGCTCGACGCGCCTGCGGAACGCGCGGTCATCTCCCTCGCGGCGCGTGTCGGCAAGGCGCGGCTCATCGACAATGTGCTCTTGGGGATGGACCTGGCGGACCTGCGTTGACGCGACGCTCACTTCTCGTCGCGTTCAGCGTCGCCCACTTCGCGCATCACGTCACGAACAGCCTGCTCAGCGCGCTTCTCCCGTTCATCAGCACCGCGTTCGGGCTGTCGTACACGAGCGCCGGATTCCTCGTGAGCGCGTACTCCATCGCGTCCGGAATGACGAACGCGCCGCTCGGCGTCCTCGCCGATCGCATCGGTGCGCGGCGCGTGATCGTGTGGGGCCTCGTCCTGATCGGCCTATCGAGCGTCGCGATCGGTCTGGCCAGCGAGTACTGGCAGCTCCTCGCCTTCCTCGCGGTGATGGGTATCGCGAGCGGGACCTATCACGCGCCCGCCTCGGCGCTGATCGCCGAGATGTTCTCCTCACGACGCGGCATGGCGATGGGCACGCACACGACCGCTGGGCATCTGTCGTTCTTCGCCGCGCCGCTCGTCGCGGGCATCCTCGCGACGGCGGGAACGTGGCGAACACCGTACATCGCGTTCGCGATCGCGCCGATCGCATGCGCGTTGCTGCTCTGGCGCGTCGCGCCGATGGGCACGCGGTCGACCGGACGGCACGGCTGGCTCGCGACCGGCGCCGATATCGCCGCGGTCGCACGGCGCGTCGGAGCGCTCGTCTCGCTGTCGATCGTGTTCCAGGTCGTGATCTCGGCCGCGATGGCGTTCCTCAGCACGTATCTCGTCGACGCGCGCGGGATCTCGCCCGGAGTCGCCGCGGCGCTCTTCGGCGTCCCGCAGCTCGCGGGCCTCGTCGGCGCGCCGATGGCGGGGACGCTCTCCGACCGCTTCGGCCGGCGGATCGTGCTTCTGCTGGGCCTCGCGCTGATGGGCCCCGCGGCGTGGGCGCTCACTGTCGTCCCGAACGAGCTGGTCTTCCTGCCGCTCCTGCTGATCGGGATCTCGTTCTCGATCCGCGCGACGACGACCGAGGTGCTCATCGTCGACAACACCCCGGCCGACCGGCGGTCGACCGTGCTCGGCACGTATTACCTGGTGAATCAGCCGGTCGGCGGCGTGGCGGCGCCGATCTTCGGCGGCATCGCCGGCGCGATCGGCATGGCCGCGGCCTACGGCTGGCTCGCCGCGGTCTTCCTCGTGCTGTCGCTGGTCGCGCTTATCGCGGCGTGGCCCACGGCGCGAGCGCTCCGGCGGGCACCGTCCTCATAGGCGCCGCGTGTAGCATCGCTCGCGCGGGGAGTATCCGTGCGGTCGTTCCGGCAATCGTCGGTGCGGTTCCGTGCATCGGATTCCGCGTCGGTTGACAAGGGTTCGACTCCCTCAAAACAACGTTGCGGCGCACGGCTCGGCAGAGATGCAGCGAGCTCGCGGCTCTGTAGGTTCAGACCTCCGCCGCCAGGTCGTGAGCCGTGCGCCTCGACGGAAACTGGCAAGGAGGATGCGTGGGCGGAGATACGGCGCTTCTTATCGTGCTTGCTCTGCTGGTCGCCGCGGTCGCGGCGAGAGCGCTGCTCGCGCGTCTCACGATCTTCGAGTACCAGCGCGGACTGTTGTATCGGTACGGACGTTTCAAAGGTCTGCTCGGTCCTGGTACGCACTGGATCTTTCGACCGGCCACAGCGGTACAGACGATCGACGTCCGCGAGACGTTGTTGCCACTCACCGGTCAGGAGCTCGTCACCGCTGACGGTGTCAGCATCAAGATCAGCCTTGCGGCCCGTTACCGCGTCGTCGATCCAGAGAAGGCGATCAACAACGTAGCGAGCTATCTCATCGTGCTGCATTCGCTGCTCCAGGTCGCGTTGCGCGAGGTCGTCGGCCAACAGCCCATCGATCAGCTTCTCCAACAGCGATGAGATCGGCAAGGAGACGCTGGCGCGCGCGTCCGCCCCGGCAAGCGAACTTGGCGTCGAGCTTCTGCGCGTCGACGCCAAAGATCTGATGTTCAGCGGACCGATGAAGCGGATCTTCGCCCAGGTCGTTGAAGCGCGGCAGCAGGGACTTGCGGCGCTGGAGAAGGCGCGGGGAGAGACCGCCGCGTTACGCAACCTGGCGAACGCAGCCCGCCTCGTCGAGGAGAGGCCGGCACTCATGCAGCTCCGGCTGTTGCAGCAGATCGCGGGATCGTCCGGAAACACGGTCATCCTCGGTATGCCCTCGACATCGACGCCCGTCCCGATCCGCGGCCAGCGGACCGGGGAGGCCGAGCTGCCTGCGCCACCCGCAGAGGAGGAGTGAAGCCGGACCGTGGGGTTGGCGACGTGCGCGTCGCCTGAACCAAGTCACCATCGATGGGGTACTCGTCGCCAGCGTAGGTTGCACGGAGAGGCGTTCGCATGCCATCCCGGATCGCGCCCGCTCTGATGGCGGCAATTGCGCTCATCTCGTGCGCGGCACCGGCGGCGTCGCCGTCCTCGCCGACCGCTACGTCGTCACGTCCCGCGACATCGACGGCGAGCACGGCAGCGCTCCCAGCCGGTGCACACCGCTTCGCGATCGTCCCCGAACGTTCGGTCGCGACCATCCGCGTGCGCGAGCAGGTCGCGTCTGTCCCGGCCCCAGGTGACGCGATCCTGACGACGCGAGCTTTCAGCGGCACGGTGGTCCTGCTGTCCGACGGGTCCTTCGCGAGCGGATCCGCCTTGTCGGTCGATCTCGACGCGCTCAAGAGTGACGAGCCACTGCGGGACGAGTGGATCAAGTTCAACACGCTCAACACGCGCGTCTATCCGCGTGCTGAGTTCACGCTCGAGCGCGTGAGCGGCGTGCCCATGCCGATCGCGGAGCAAGGTGAATGGGCGGCCACCCTCGAGGGAACGATGAAGATCCACGGCGTCGAGCGCCGGATGTCGTGGCCCGTTCAAGCGACGCGATCCAGCGGCGAGGTCCGCGTGCGGGGCGCGACCGCGTTCAAGTTCGGTGACTACGGAATGGCGGTCCCAGCGAATCGCCTCATCCTCTCGGTCGTCGACGAGGTGAGACTCGAGATCGACCTTGTTGCGCGGGACGTCTAAGCGCTGGGAGGCGCGAGCGCACCAACGAGCACCGTCATGGCCTGATTGAGCGACGCGGCGACGCCGCGTCGCTCGCCCTCGCGATGCACCGCGCCGCAGATCGCGTCGACCTCCGTCGGACGCCCGGCCTGTACGTCCTGCAGCATCGAGGAACGATTCGCGCCGGTGAGCTGCGCCATCTCGCGCCACCAGCGCCGCGCCTCGTCGTCGCTCATCGCGACACCGGTTGCCGTCGCGACACGCGCGACCTCTGCTGCGAGGCCGTCCGCGACGCGTGAGCCGGCGACGTCGCCGAGAAGCTCCGCGTTCGTGTAGCCGAGGAGTGCGGTCGTCGGATTCACGGCCGCGTTCGTCGCGACCTTGCGCCACACCGACGGCCACGCATCGTCCGTCGCGGTGACCGTCATGCGGCCTTGCGTCAGCGCCACGACCAGCCGGTCAAACGCGCGACGCGGTCCGCTGCCGCGCGGCCGCCCGAGCTCGACGCGTCCGGGCCCGGTGGCCTCCAAGGTCCCACGCTCGTCGAGCCGCGCGCCAACGTAGATGACCCCGACAGCCGCGCGTTCTTCGCCCACGGCTGCGGCGAGCGCCTCGTAATTGCCCAGGCCGTTCTGGATCGTGATCGCCACGCCATCAGGGGTGACGATCCGTCTCGCGACATCGGCCGCCCATGCCGTGCCATGCGTCTTCACGCAGACGATGGCGACATTCACCTTCTCTTCGTCCGGACGCAGCGGCGCCTTCGTGCGGTCGATACGCACGAGGTCCGTCACCTGCCCGGCAAGAGCACGCTCGACCACGCTGCCGATCGCGCCCATGCCGATGATCGCGACGCGCAGCGGGGTCGCCTCCCCCGTGTGAGTCAGACCGCCTTCGGCCGCGCGACGTTCTGCCGCAGCGCAGCGAGCTCGCTCTCCTTCATCGTGAAGCTGTGCTCGGCGTCGGGGAAGCGGCCCTCTCTCACGTCGCTGTCGAACGCGCGTAGCGCATCGACGACCGCCGTCCCGATCTCGCCGTAGCGCTTGGCGAACTTCGGCTTGAAGTCGCCGTACAGCCCGAGCACGTCGTGCAGCACCAGGACCTGTCCATCGCAGTCGATGCCGGCGCCGATGCCGATGGTCGGGATCGAGATGCGCTCGGTGACCATCGCGGCGACCGGCGCCGGGATGGACTCGAGCACGATGGAGAACGCGCCGGCGTCCTCGAGCGCGACCGCGTCGTTGATGAGCTGCCGCGCCGCGCGTGCGCTCTTCGCCTGCGTCTTGAATCCACCGAACTGCGCGACGCGCTGCGGCGTGAGGCCGACGTGTGCCATCACTCCGATGCCGTTCTCGACGAGCGCCTTCACGAGCGGCACCGTCTCATGTCCTCCCTCGAGCTTCACCGCGTCCATGCCGGCCTCTTTCAGGAAGCGCGCAGCGTTGCGGAGCGCGTCCGCGGGCCCGGTCTGGTACGAGCCGAATGGCATGTCGCCGATGAGCAGCGGGCGCGACGCGCCGCGCGATACGGCGGCGGCGTGCCGGACCATGTCGTCCATCGTGACCGGCACGGTGTTGGGGTACCCGAGCACGACCATGCCGAGCGAATCGCCGACCAGAATGATGTCGATGCCTGCTGCCTCGACGAGCCGCGCGAACGCGGCGTCGTAGGCGGTCATCATCGTGATGCGCTTGCCGTCGCGCTTCATGGCGACGACGTCTGGGATCGTGACCTTCTTTGCGATGTCCACGTGAACCTCCGTCCAGGCCGGCTGCTGCCGGTCCCGGCGTCACCGCAATCGTACTGCGGGAGGACCACCTCGCAGGTTTCATTCCAGCGCGTCGATCACGTCAGGAAGGGGGCCGAGATCGCCGATGACGCGCGTCGGCGCAGTCTCCAGCGCCTCGCCGTGCCGGTCGACGAACACCGTTCGGTAGCCGAGCGACGCCGCGGGTCGCATGTCGTGGTACTGGCTGGCCCCGACGTGGATCGTGCCGCCCGGGTCGGCGCCGCTGCGCTCGTGGAACACCCGCCAGTGTCCGGGCGCCGGTTTGTATCCGCCGGCGTCTTCTGCCGTCACGACGAGGTCGGGCTCGAGCCCGAGCTGCGGGATCGAGGATGCGATGAGGTCGCGATCGACATTCGAGAGGATCGCGATCCTCCGGCCACGCCGTCGCAACTCGGCGAGCGCGGCGGGTACCTCGGCGAACGGCCGCCAGTTCGGAAGCGAAGTCGGGAGCGGCGAGGCCGCGTCGACGCCGAATGAAGTCAGTAGCCGCCGGCCTGCCTCATCCAGCACGTCGCGGTAGCGACGGTACGACTCGGCCTCCACCGTCGCCTCGGTCGCGATGTAGCGGCGCGCGAGCTCGTCGCGATCGATCGGGGCAGGCAGCAGCGGCATGAGCGCGTCGGTAATCCCCCGCTCCCAGTCGATGAGCGTGCCGTAGCAATCGAAGGTGACCCACTCGACGGGCACACGCGGACGATACCGAGTGAGCACCCTGCCGGGCAGTCGGCTTCTTCGCCTAGAGTCCGCAGGATGCGACTCGCTGACCTCGCCGCACTGATGCAGCGTACCGAGGGTATGGAGATCACGAGCTATCTCGTCGCGGATCCGCGCGGCGCGAAGCAGAGCGGCGTCCGTGTGAGCCATGCCGGCGGGCTCGTGAGCTGGACGATCAAGTCGACCGACGACGGCTTCCTCAACCGCGCTCTTGGCTTCGGCACGATGTCCGAGGCGACACCTGCGGTGCTCGACCGTCTCGAGCGCCGTTTCGCGGACGCGGGCCGTCCGCCACGAATCGCGGTCGCGCAGGGACCGACGCCGCGCGCGGCGCTGCGATTGCTCGAGCGCCGCGGTTATGTGCCCCAGGAGGGTACGGACGAGCACATCTACTGCTACGACCGCCGCTCGTTGCCGCGCGCGCGTCAGGTGGAGGACCTCACGGTGGAGCGCGTGCGCGCCGACGACGCCGCGGAGTACGCACGTATCGCGTACGCGAGCTTCACCGAACGCGGGCCGTGGTTCCGCGGGATCGTCGAGGCGCTCGTCAGGCGGCGCGCGCATGGCCGGTCGCTCCGCGCGTATCTCGGGCGGATCGACGGCGTCCCGGCGGCCACGGGAATGCTGTTCGACGTGCGTCCCGTCGCGGGCCTCGGGAACGGAAGCGTCCTGCGTGAGTTTCGCGGACGCGGGATCCAGACCGCGATGATCGTGCACCGCATGCATGCCGGATGGGAGCGCGGCCTGCGAATCTTCTTCGGTCAGACGCGTAATCCGGCATCCGCGCACAACCTCGAGGACCTCGGGTGGCGGCGACTGTACACGGAGGTCGACTGGGTCCGTACGACTTAGGGCGCGCAACGCTGACGCGTCGGCCGCTGCGGAACACCGCTCGCTCGTTTCCGCGCTTAGCGGATTTCCACCGAAATCACCTTTGCGTCACGAGCGTCCACACGGACCTCGATCTGGCTCGCGGGTGAAGTCGTGTTCTGCAACGCTGAGATGATCCATACGTCGGCGTCTAACCGCACCGTTCCCTCGACGTCATAAGCGGTCTGCTGACCGTAACCGTCAGCCCGCGCGTGCGACCGAACCCAAGCGGCGAACCGTCCTTCCTCGAAAGCGGCGTCGACCGCTTGCGCGGGTGACACGCGGGTCGTCGACCCAGACGTCAGATCCAGCGGCGCAGTCGCACTGACGCTCTTTCCCACCATGAGCCGCTCGTCGTTCATATCGAGCGCGGCCGAGACACTCACGCGGCCGATGGGGGCCGACACGCCGGGGCGAAGAGTTCCGTCCCAGGCGAAGCGGTTGACGACCTTCGCGTGTGCCGCCATCGATACGGCGCGGATGTCAGCCGTGCAGACGCGGCCGCCCTGGCCGCGTAGATTCCAGCTCGCCTCGTCCACGAACGGGACATAACCACCCGAGGTGACACCGATGACGAGGCGCTTCTTGAGTTCCGCGAGCAGGTACTCCGTCCAATTGCGTCCGTAGTCCGCCACCGCTGGGATCGTCGCTGTCACACGGCCAGGTACGTTGCAGCCACCGCCGACCCAACTGATCGGGTGGTCGTTCGTATTCTCGATCGTGACCGTGGCCCAGACAGTCTCGCCGGACCGAACCGACGCGCGGTCCAGGTCGAGGCGGAGCTTGACGCCATCCGTCTCGCCAGCGGCGGTCACCGCACTTGGCGCGCTAGGTGCCAACGCCCGCGAACCGCACGAAAGCAGGACAGCGGCAATGACAAGCGCCGCGACAGACCTCACGCCAGTTCAACGACGCGGTGACGCGTTCGGTTCCGCGAGGCGCTCCGCGAGCTTTCCGATCAACCGACGCGCGACCTCCGTCTTCGCGAGCAGCGGCAGAGCCTCGACGCCATCGGCGCTCACGAACGTGACGCGGTCGGTGTCCGACCCGAAAGCCGAGCCCGGTTCGCTCACGTCGTTCGCGACGACGAGGTCGAGCTTCTTCTCGCGCAGCATTCGCCCGGCCTCCGCCGTCGCGTCGCCGGTCTCGGCCTTGAAGCCGACGACGATCGCGCCGGGT
>JALYLT010000092.1 GCA_030774095.1 Chloroflexota bacterium | reverse complement strand
GCACCGCACCGTCGTCGATCAGGCGGTTGGCCTTGTCGTAGGCCTCGGTGGTGCCGCTGCGGGTGAGGACGTTGGACGGGCCGTCGAGGGCGAAGGTCTCGGGGACCGGGCCGGTGACGGCGGTCAGGCGGTTGAGCCCGTCGTACGTCAGCGCGAAGTGCTCGGCGCCGGTAAAGGGGAACGGGACATTCCGCGCCTGGGTGTCGCCGTTGGCATTGAGCCGGTTGTCGCGCCAGGACAGCGCGGTGTCGCTGCTGGTGATCGAGTGCTTCATCTGGCTGCACAGTGGTCGGCCACTGCAACGGGCGCGCCTAGCGGCGGGCATCGCCGCGCTCATCGAACGACTCGGCGACGATGGCGTGCGCTTTGCGCAGCGCGCCGGACTCCCGGCTGCGGTCGTGTACCCAGCACTCCGCGGTCGCAGGCCGCGCCTCGAGCTTGCCGCCCTCGCGCAGGTCGTCGCCGCCGGAGGTGTTGGGCTCGAGTTCCTTCTTGCGCACGGCGAGGTGCGCTCGACGCGCGCCGAAGCCGCGTCACGACACCGCGGACGCCAGCGCGACGATGGGCGACGCTTGCATAGCGCCTTGCACTCCGAATTGCGGCGGCCGGCTGAGCGTCGGCGTTCGTTGCTCGCCTTCGCCAGCAGATTCGACGTGAGCCTGCCGTATCTGCGTCGCCACTTCCCCCGCGACTGTCAAAGCATCGTCAGCGAGGGGGCCGCACACCGCGGTCGCCTCGGCCAGGCGCGCATCGAGCGGCTCAGTGCCGAGATCGTGTCCGCGGTAACAGCGCTACGACGGCAAGGCAAGGGCGTCAACGAGTACACCGTCGCGCTCGAGCTCGGACGACCCGCGATCTTCCGCAACCCACGCCTTCGTCAGGTGCTAGTCGTTGCCGAGCGTCCAACTGTCAGATCTACTGGGTCTTCCAAGGATAGGCAGGATTAGATTCGCATAACGATCCGGGTGCGGCGCTCTTGCTCGAACGCGAGCTCGTACCAGAAGTCGATAAGAGAATCTCCCGAGGTCATCAGAACCAGTCGTCGCCTCCACATCACCGCGGGCCTGAACCGAACGAGAACCCCATGTCATCGGTTAACTCGTGCGACGACGCACGTCACAAGTCGGCCAAGCCGCGCCTCAGATCGGCATCATGTTCCATCGGATGTGCATTTGCGGTCCGGCCCGTGGTTCTTCGGCAGAGCCGCTCGACGCTGCTGCGACATCCGTCAGCAACATAGCTCGACTCCCGTTCCCGTCATGTCGGCGTCGGAAGCTCAGGTGGCGTGTTCGTCCCTGCCCACCGGCGGATGGCCATCCCAAGGGCGAACGCCAGCACGCCAGGAATGGAGAAAAAGAGCACGGTCAGCAGCAAGTACAGGATGTCCGAAGGACCCGAGAACGCTGGTCGGGCGACGCCCAACGATGGCATTGGCAATTTGACGCGCGGTGAGGATTGTCACCCCAACGCCCCATCCGCGGCCGTAATAGATGAGCGCATTGGAGACGCTCACGGCGAGCGAGGGAAGCGGAAGTCCCCACCGCAAGATACGCCGCCACAACACAATCGATAAGTACCCAGCGGCTCCGCAGTTGAGAACAACGCTTCCGTCCAATTGCGCACGAGGACCAACGAACAAGAACTCGAGGGTCCCGGCAAAAAAATCGACGAAGAGCAGCGATGCCGCTGCGGTGACGACAAACGCAGCAAGAATCTCAGCACCGTGGCTGAATGCGCGGACCGATGGTCCGATCAGTTGAGGCTGCACTAGTTGTGCGCCAAAATTCTCATGCGATGGCGTGCCCTTTGTCGGCGTCTACTCCATCGGGTTTGCCTCGCGCGAGTCACCTAGACCGATGACACCTGGCAACTGGATTCTTTCCGCGACCTGTGAGACCGGAATAGTGATTGTGACATCTACGACATGAGAAATGGGCGACCAGCCACGACGTTGCCGGCCGGGAGGCGTGAGCGCGAGGCCCTCCTGCGGTGGCGACCTGCGTAACGGTACGAGCGGATCACTTGGCGCAGTCGTTCACCCCTTTGGTGATGGTGATGCGCCAGCCGTTCGCCTGAAGGTCCTGGAAGCCGAAATCTTTGCAATAAATGCGACTCCCGTTCATGTCGTCGACCTCGAGCCGAGAACGTCTCGCATCGTCGGCCGTCAGCGGGTAAGACCAGCTACTCCGCTGCGTCACCCCGGGGGCGATCATGCGCTTGAACTCCGGATCACGGATCTGTTCATACGCGACGACGCTTTCAGAGGTGGCGTTTACCAGGTAAACATCGTGGCTCGCTGTTCCCATAGTGAATGGCAAGCACGACGACATCAGGAGCCCGATGAGGCTCATCGACAGCACACCGACCTGCATCGGACGACAAGCCCGGGTCACTGGCTTAACTCGTAGTACGACGCGCGCCACATGTCGCCCAAACCGCGCCTCAGCTCAGCATCGTGTTCCATCGGATGTGCATTGTGGGGCGATGCAGGAACCCCAGCCAGGCGCAAACCGATAAACGCACCGGGCACCACGAAAATCGCCTCCGCGACATATTGCGGGAGGTACCGCCAACCCATCTCCTGCGCTTGCTCGATGTGGCCCTGCTCGTGGGACAAGATTCTCGCGCCCGGATCGGTTGTCGACACGATTAGGTTAGCTGAGAAGGTAGTTGTGTTCTCGAGTTGAAGCCCCATATACCCCAACAGATGGGTCAGGCCGCCCAAGAACCCACCCGCTTCACGCACGACTAAAACGCCATCAGGACGGGTCTCTGTACGGCCTGTCTTGCCGAAGAGAACAGCGTCTATGGCAGCCACGAGTGCACCGGCCACTACTTGGTTCGGGCCGCATGCTTGCGTTCCGCATGGATCCTCGCCTGACGCATCAGTGAAGAACGTAGGTCGACCGTAGGCGTACATGAACACGTTGAGGCTGGCTGGCTGCGCCGCATCACCACTCTTCGGATCCCGTGTCATGAATCGGCCCGTCCCAGGGTCGTACCACCGCGCGCGCATGTAGTAGAGGCCGGACGGATCGAGCAGCTGGCCTGCGTAGCCGAGATATGCGGGACCGCCCGTCGTGCTTTGCGCGAGCTGACCGTACGCGCGGTAGCGGAACGACGCGGTCACTGCTCCGCTCGAGTTGATCTCGGCGCGGACGTTCTTGCTGCCATCGCGTGCGAAGGTGAGGGTCGTCAGGTCGGCCTTCACGACGTAGAGCGGTCCGAGGCCGTAGATGATGTTGTCGTTGCCCTGCTTGAGCTCGCGGCTGGGCGAGGTCGAGGGATCCCAGAGGAAGCTCGCGGCCACGCCGCCCGTCCGCGTCTGCAGCAGACCGTCGCCGTTGTAGGTGTAGACGCGCGCGGTGCCGGCGACGTTCGAGTTGGTCATGCGGTCTAGCGGGTCATAGATGAACGTGTCGGCGCCACGGGTGGTGAGCCGGTCGGCGTTGGACCAGACGTTGTGCACGGCACCGTCGTCGATCAGGCGGTTGGCCTTGTCGTAGGCCTCGGTGGTGCCGCTGCGGGTGAGGACGTTGGACGGGCCGTCGAGGGCGAAGGTCTCGGGGACCGGTCCGGTGACCGCCGTCAGGCGGTTGAGCCCGTCGTACGTCAGCGCGAAGTGCTCGGCGCCGGTAAAGGGGAACGGGACATTCCGCGCCTGGGTGTCGCCGTTGGCGTTGAGCCGGTTGTCGCGCCAGGACAGCGCGGTGTCGCTGCTGGTGAAGGCGACGGTCGGGTTCAGTTGGCTGGTGGTGGTGCCGGGAGCGTCGTCCAGACGCAGCGGTGCGGACCATGTGCCGGAGGTGGGATCGTACTTGGACCCCCAGATGTCCTGGTTGGTTGCACCGGCGCGGGTGTCACCCCAGACCGCCCAGACGAAACCATCGGGCCGGACGGACAGCGCGAGCGACTGCACGTTGGCGGGTGAGGGCGAGATCTCCACCGAGGCTGACCAGGATCCGCCCGACGGCTTGCGCGCCACGCGCACGCGCGCGGGGCTGGTACGCGCGTCGATCCACGCGGCGGTGAGCGTGCCCGCGCTGTCCACGCCGATGCGCGGCATGGTCTGGGGAGCGCTGCCAGGATCATCGGAGATCTTCACGGTGGGGGTCACCCAGTTCATCGCGCCGTTGGCGAGGCTGGAGAAGTAGATGTCGGGGTTGCCGTTACGAGAGTCCTGCCACACCGCGTAGGCGGTGTTGGCGGCGTCGACAGCTACGTCGGGGTTGTCCTTGAGCGAGGCGGTGTTGTCGGTGGTGATCTTCTTGTTTGTTCCCCAGGCGGTCCAGGGGGAGGCGATCGAGGACGAGTAGATGTTGGTCTGGCTGGAGCGCAGATCGACCCAGACGGCAGTCTCTGCGCCCGCAGCCGTGCCCGCGATACGCGGTTGCGCTGTACCGCACCACCACCGCCACCGGGATCGTCGCTCACTTTGAGATTTGTTGGGCTCCAGACGCCGGCCGCGGTGCGCCGCGAGAAGAAGATGTCCGCCTTGCCCGCCCCGTTGCGCTCGTCCTGCCAGACGGCGTAGGCGTTGTTGGTGGAGTCGAGCGCGATCGCGGGATTCTGCTGGATGCGCGTGCCGGTGTCGTCGTTGACCTTGACGTTGGCGCCCCAGACTCCGGTGGCCGGGTCGCGCTTGGCGAACTCGATGTCGGCGTTGCCAAGCCGCGCGTCATCCCAGATGAGGTAGGACGCGCCGTCGGCACCGACCGCGATCGCCGGATGGTCCTGCACGACCGTTCCCGTGTCGCTGTTGACCTTGACGCTCGGACCGTTGGCGATGATCTCATCGACCGCAGTCCGGTTGCCCTCGTTGTCGAGCGTGTACGTGTGGCTGGTGACGGTGCCCGCGCCAGTGGCGTTCACCAGCGTGGCGAGCCGGTGGGCGTTGTCGTACGTGTAGGTCGTCGTCAACCCGCCCAGTGAGCCGGGCAGGGTGACGGTGTACGCGAGACCGGACGGGTAGTAGGTATACGTGGAGAGCCTGCTCGCCCAGTCCGTGAGCGTGAGCAGCCGGCCCGCGTTGCTGAAGCCATAGGTCACGCTGCCGACGGTCGGATACGTCAGCAGGAACCGGTTCGAGTCAAGGTCGTAGTCGTACACCAGATTGCCGTTGGGCTGGTTCGCGGTCTTCAGGCGGCCCAGGCCATCGTAGGTGTAGGTCGAGGTCCCGGTGCCGTCGGTCATCTCCTTGCGGCTGCTGACCTCGTTGTACTTGTAGGTGATCGTCGACAGGCCCGGTGCAGCGACGGTGCTCAGGCGCGAGAGCGCGTCGTAGGTGTACGTCGTCTTCACGCCGTCGCCGGCGGTGCGCTCGAGGACGTTGCCGTTGTGGTCGAACTTGTAACTGGTGATCAGATTCGGGATATCGACGCTGGGGTGCGTGGTCGTACTCGAGAGGCGGTTGATCTCGTCGTACGCGTAGTCGGTGATCACGGTGTTCGTGCCGCCGCTACCTTGCTGGTCCTGCGTGACCTGGGTGGCGTTGCCGTTGCCGTCACGCACGGTCACGGTCGTCCTGTACACGAGGCCGCCCACCGGGTCTGGCTTCTGCTTGACGTTCAGCAGGCGCGCAGCGCCGTCGTACGTGTACGTCGTGATGTTGCCGTTGCGGTCGGTCGCGCTGGTGCGGTTGCCCGCGCCGTCATAGCCGGTGAACGCGCTGCGCACGAGCGGGTCCCGATTTTCTGTCACGCGATCGTTGTCGTCGTACACCGTGATCCAAGTGTGCGGGGAGGACACCCCGCACGCGGCGCTACCGTCAGGGTCGATCATCGAGGTCTGCCGACCCAGCGTGTCGAAGCAGAACCTGGTGAGGTTGCCGTCGGCGTCCGTGCGCGTCGAGAGATTCGGTCGAGTCCACGTCAAGCTCCCCCACTCGGTGGATCGTGGCCACCCACTGGCGTGCTCAGTTGTTACGGACCACCGTCCGGCGCCCTGGGTCCGTGAGGTCGGGGTTTGCTCTTACAAGTTCGTCCTCAAATCGATTCCAACCGAGGGTACGAATGAATTCCGCCTCGGCACGCGCAATTGGAATCAGCCACACGAAGACGATGTCGCGGTCCTCGTCGTGGTACGTCGCGAAGCCGTCTGGAAAATAGACCGGAGGCGACGCGTAGAGGGCCTCCATCTTCGGACTATCAGAAAACAACGGCCCGCGTGGACCGATCACATCTCCACGCAGCAGCGCGTGACCGTCGGCGATCAAGCCCTGTCCGACCTGCTGAAGGATCCCCGGCACCGGACCTTGCCGCATCGACTCGGGAAGAGCGATCACGAGTTCGTGGTGGATCGTCTTCCCGGTCGTGCGGGAATGCAGCGGCGTCTTGCTCAGGCCCAGGGTAGAGAATGTGACGGTCTTCGGTCGCGGCCCTTGCGCAAAGTCAACCACGCTGAAGGGCACCTTGCGACCGTCGGCGTCCTGGGACCAACCACTTCGGATCGTCCCCAGGTACTTCTCAAGGTGTTGAGGAAGACTCATGTTCCCCAAACCTACCATCGGCGATTACCACCTCCTCGGTTGCACCCGATGCATTCCAGGCCCACTCCTGTATTGAAGTCGTCGAGGACCTCTCCACGGGTTACGCCCTCGGGGAATACACGTTTTGTCCAGGACGGGTTGTGCGAAACATCCCAGTCTCGCCGCTCGCCGGAGTCCGGTGGAACCTTGACCTCTTTGCCACAGCTAACACAAATCCGACCCCCTTCTTCGCCCTCGGGCGCGTCATCCCAAACTTCTTGTTTCGTGTCCTTTCTGTAATCCGACGGCCGCGAGGTGACCTCACCCGGTGCGTTGGTGCCGCGAAGGCCCTCGCCTTCTCGCGGTGCGCTCGCTCCTCCGTTTTCCGTTGCGTGCCAGACCCACTGAACGCCGCCAACGGCAACGACGACGACCGCAGTCCAGACGACGACCGCTTCCGGCGCGATGAAGGGGATCAGCAGCAATACGAAGGCGAACTGGCCGCTTGGATCCGTGCGCATGACCGGATTGCCGGCTGCGTACGCGTAGGCATTCAAGGTGATCGGGAGCGTGAGGAATCCAGCCACAGGGTCATGACTTAGGAACCGTGCAGTCGCAGGGTCGTACCACCGCGCACGCATGTAGTAGAGCCCAGAGGGGTCAGGCAACTGGCCTGCGTAACCGAAGTAGCTCGGACTTGACGGCCCGCCGGCTTGCGTGACCGCGCCGTAAACGCGGTAGCGGAAGCTCGCGGTGACAGCTCCAGAGCCGCTGACCTCCGCACGAACGCTCTTGCCGCCGTCACGCGCGAAGGCGAGGGTGGTCAGGTCGGCCTTCACGACGTAGAGCGGTCCGAGGCCGTAGACGATGTTGTCGTTGCCTTGCTTGAGCTCGCGTGATGGTGAGGTGGACGGATCCCAGAGGAACGTCGCACCCACGCCGCCGGTCCGGCTTTGCAATAGTCCGTCGCCGTTGTAGGTGTAGCTGCGAGCGGTGCCGGCGACGTTGGAAGCGGTCATCCGGTCCAGCGCGTCGTAGCCGAAGGTGTCGGTGCCGCGGTTGGTGAGGCGATCGGCGTTAGACCAGGTGAAGGTCTGTGAGCCGTCGCTGGTCAGTCGATTGGCGAGGTCGTAGCTGTCGGTCTGGGTCGGGCCCGTTCGCGACGTGATGTTGGAGGGCCCATCGAGCGCGAAGGACTCGGCGACCGGGCCGACGACGCTCTTCAGTCGGTTGAGTCCGTCATAGGCAAGCGCGAAGTGGTCGCTCATGCCGGCGATGACCTGAATGCGGCGGGCCTGGGTGTCGCCGTTGGCGCTGAGGCGGTTGTCGCGCCAGGCGAGCATCACCTCGGCCGGGCCGAAAGCCACGGTCGGGCTGAGCTGGTTGGCGCTGGTGCCGGGATCGTCGTCGAGGCGGACGGGTGCGCTCCAGGTGTTGAGCGCCGGGTCGTAGCGGGAGCCCCAGATGTCCTGGTTAGCGGCGCCGGCGCGGGTGTCACCCCACACCGCCCAGGCGAAGCCGTCGGGGCGGACGGAAAGAGCGAGCGACTGCACGTTCGCGGGCGTGGGGGTGATGTCGATCGATGCCGACCATGTTCCGGCCGCGGGTTTGCGCGCGACGCGCACGTGCGCGGGACTGGTGCGGGCGTCGATCCAGGCCGCGGTGAGGTTGCCGGCCGAGTCGACGCCGATGCGCGGCTTGGTCTGTCCGGCGGTGCCGGGGTCGTCGCTGATCTTGAGGTTGGCGGCCCAGTTGGCCGCGCCGTTGGCGAGACTGGAGAAGTAGATGTCGACGTTCCCGCTGCGGCTGTCCTGCCAGACGGCGTAAGCGGTGTTGGCCGCGTCGACGGCGACATCGGGGAAGTCCTTGAGCGCGCTGGTGTTGTCGGTGATCTTCTTGTTCGGGCACCAGACCCCAGCGGTGCAGCCAGTCAGGTTGAGCTGGCTGGCGTAGATGTTGTTCTGGCTCGAGCGCAGGTCGACCCAGACGGCGGTCTCGACCCCGGCGGCGGTGCCGGCGATGCGCGGGTTGCGCTGCACCGGGTTCTGGCTGGTGTCGTCGTTGACCTTGAGGTTCGGCGTCGACCAGTTGCCGGTCGCGGCCGAGCGCGTCGAGGAGTAGATGTTGG